>CADBGD010000039.1 GCA_902794115.1 Oscillospiraceae bacterium | reverse complement strand
ACGAAACAGAAGATGATCGGGAATCCGTGATCATCCGGGAAGATGACACAGTCGCCGGACTGGCGCTGCGGATCAAAAAGCCAGGTACGCCATTCGTTGGCCTCCATCTCCGAATAACGGACGCGCTTATGAAGCGTGGAATCCGGAACCAGAAGACGCTGCTGCGCTTCGCCGGAGAAATATTTGGAAGCCACTGATTCGAACTTCGACTCATCATGATCGATGGCGTCGATGATCTGCTGGGCGTGAATATTGGCTGTGTCCACATAGCTCTGCTCACGGGCTTCGAAGGTGATGCGGATCACGCGGTAGGAGACCAGATCATAGGCATTTCTGGAGTCCTGATAGGCTTTTTCCGCCTGCTCCGGGGTGGCTTTCAGTTCATCCAGTTTCTGATGCGCGGCATAATCCTGAGTGAAATACACTTTCGGGAGAATGTCCAGGATCAGGCTCTTATTTACGTAAGGACCGAATGTTCCCTTGATGTAGGTGTCCAGATCCACGTGGATCGCTTCCGCTTTCGTCTTCAGCCAGTCGATATATGCCTGGGCACGCTCATGGTGATCCTCGGTGATATCGTAACCGTGGGCTACGGCGTCATCGTAGAGCATATATGTGGTCTGGATCTCTTTGGCAGTGATATCCAGGAAGTAGTCGCGATAGGTGGCAAACCCGTTCTCACCCGGGGACTGCAGCATCTTTTCCGTATTTTCCTTAAAGATATCGACGCCATTCTCCAGAAGCACATAGTGGTACATGAAACTGAATTCGGCATTGGAAACATCCTTGTTTCCGACAGTCAGCGGACTGACCATACGCTCATTGAGGTTTCCCAGAGTGATGACGGAAAAGATCAGTACCAGAACCACGATGATGGCGGTACAGATCAGGAACATCCTGGGTTTCCAGTTCATTTTCTTGCCCCGGCCGTTTTCTTCCGCATCCGCCGGACGGGTGGAAGTCTCAGTAAGGATCGGCGCATCCGGATCATCATCATCCCGGACGGTGGTGATCTCATGGGCACCCAGCTGCATCGGGATCGGCTCCTGAATGTTCCAGGTATCTTCCGGTTCTTCTTCAGGAAGACCGGAGATATCCTCTGCATCATCTGTCGGGAGAATATCCAGATCCGGATCATATTCCTCGATCTGTGGTGAATGCACTTCCGTAGAGGGAACATATTCGTCCGAAACCGGCACTTCGTCCACGATTTCAGGCACAGACTCCGGCATATCCGGGTCGTTCACGACCGGGTCGGTCATGGCCGGCTCGATCACATCCGGATCGGAATAATCCGGGACGATCATATCCGGATCAGAAAAATCCGGCGCCGGATGATTATCCGGCATATTCATATTCTCCGGCGTCGGTACACCGGTTTTTTCTGGCAGTTCCTGATTTGGTTTATTTCTCTTCATATTCCCAAACACCTTTCGTATGGACTTTGGCTTTCGGCCTGTCAATCCATGTCTTCTTTGGGTACGATCAGCGTCAAAGCCTGAGGCAGACACCGGATCGTCACCGGAAGAAGCGGTCCTTTCTCTCCATCCAGATCCAGCCGTACTTCCTGATTATCTACGGAAGCAATGTCCAGCCGGTCGGTCTGAAAATACAGAACACTGTCGTCAGCCATATGACCGCCGACAATATATTTTCCGATCAGGGGCAGGATCTGCCCCGGTTCAAGTTTGCTTAATACCAGTACATCCAGAAGTCCGTCAGACAACTGCGCTTTCGGGAAAAGCTTGCGGATGCCGGCCACGCTCCGGCTGTTGGCAACCAGAAAGACCAGCACGTCTTTTCTGTATTCACTGCTGGATGTGGAGAAATAAAGCGGAATGCTTTTAAAAAGATTGGCCGGTGCTTCTTTGGCGCCCTCGATCACATAGGCCAAAGAACCCAGAGAGGTCTTGGCAGAAGAAGGGACCTTGTAGGCAACATCAGTCATAAGGCCGCCGGCCAGTACATTGAGAAAATACGAATCTCCGGCCTGGCCGACATCGACCTGCATTTTTTCGCCGTCCATAAGCATACGGGCGAAGGCTGACGGAGTGGTCGGAAGATTTAAAGCCGTGGCAAAATCATTGACTGTGCCTCCGGACAGGATCGCAAGTGGTGTCTTGGAGCCGCCTTCCATCAGGCCGCTGACGACCTCGTTAATGGTGCCGTCGCCGCCAACCGCGATCACGGCATCATATTCACCGGGCTTCAGCGCGGCGGCGAAGTTTTTTGCATCATCTTTCTTCCCTGTATAGGAGATATCCGCCCGTTCGACAGCATCGGCTTCGGAAAGATAGTGCAGAATATCCCCGATCACCAGTGCATTTGCCTGGCGCCCGGAAGAAGGATTAAAGATGATTTTCAACTTGATCCTGGACACGTTCTCTCCTTACGAAATACGATATTTATTCACATCTACTCTAACATAAACCTTATGGAAAAAACATTTCGGTACGGTTACAACGAGCCCGGCCTGTGATACAATATTGCTTGCTTTATATTTTATATATATTTATTTAGAAGAGGATGCGTATGCGACCATCGAATAAACGCTTACTCCGTAAGCTGTCGGAACGTCAGTTCCATATCTATGCGTTTTTTATTCCGGCCTTCATTATGATGGCTGTCTTTATGATACTTCAGGTGCACCCCTTTGCCACCGGTGAGAACATGATCCTGACGGTAGACTGCTACCATCAGTATGCACCGTTTCTTGTGGAGACCCGTCACAAGATCCTGACGGGGGAGAGTCTGTTCTTCTCCTGGAACGTCGGTCTCGGTACCAACTTCTGGGCGGTATTTGCCAATTACAGCGCCAGCCCTCTAAATATCCTGGCGATCTTTTTCCCGCCGAAATATATCGGTGACTGCATCGCTTTCCTGGCGATCCTCCGCTGCGGACTGACCGGCCTTTTCATGTCCTACCTTCTCAAAGAACTGGACAAGGGAAGAAAGGACCTTTGCCTGACTGCCTTTTCCTCAGCTTATGCTCTTTGCGGCTGGGCCATTTCCTATTTCTGGAATATCATGTGGCACGATGCGGTCGTACTGCTTCCGCTGATCGTTTTGGGGCTGATCAAGATGATGAAAAAGAAGAAGCCCCTTTTGTACTGCCTGACATTGGCGACCTGCCTGATCTCTAATTTCTATTCCGGCTATTTTGTCTGCCTGTTCCTGGTGTTCTATGCTCCGATCCTCTATATTTCCATCACGGAAAAGATCACGCTGAAGAACTTCTGGGCGGCAGTATGGCGCTTTGCCGTGTATTCGCTTCTGGCCGGAGGCCTTTCTGCATTCCTGACACTGTCGACCTATATCACACTTCAGAAATCATCCGCTACCGGCGGCACATTCCCGAAGAAGTTCCAGGTCGTGAACGACATGTTCGATTTCATCAGCCGCTTTCTTGTGGCACCGAACCCGAATATCCGTGACGGTATGGCCAATGTATACTGCGGTATCTTCGTTGCCATGATGATCCCGCTGTTCTTCCTCTGCAAGAAGATTCGTTTTCGCGAGAAAGTGGCATACGGTGTGGGACTGGCGATCATGTACATCAGCCTCAGTTCCCGTATGATGACCTATATCTGGCACGGCTTCCATTTCCCGAACCAGATCCCGTACCGTCAGGCTTTCCTGATCTCCTTCCTGGTGGTGATCATGGGCTATAAGGTCCTTCGTAACCTTAAGAGCTTTACGAAGAGAGAACTTCTGGTGCCGTGTCTTTCCATGATCGGTTACCTGATCCTCTACGAAAAAATCGGTGAAGGTGAGGAGGGCTATCTGGCCATGGGTCTTTCTTTCCTCTTCCTGATCCTTTATACGGCAGTGACCCGTGTGATCGCCGAGAATAAAAAGAGCGCCATGTTCCAGCAGATCCTTCTGTTCTGTGTGCTGACAGCGGAACTTGTGACCTCCACGATTGCGACCGTAAGCCTGGTTGCCGCTCATGAGAGTTTCACCGGCTGGGATTTTTACGGTTCCCACTATAGTGAAGTCCAGGAGATCGTCAACAAGTCTGAAGAGCAGTGCGCAAACGGCTTTGAAAGATCGGAGATCTATCCGGCCTATATCTGCAATCAGCCGGCTCTGTACAGCATGAAGGGCATTTCGATCTTTACGTCTACCGCAAGAGAGAGTTTCGTCACCTTCGTGAAGAACCTGGGATTCCATAACAACGGCATCAACAGTATGCGTAACTTCGGTCTGACAGAAGTGACCGCCACCATGTTCGGTGTACGGAACCTGATCGACCTGAATAAGAATTCCCCGATCCCGGCAGGATTTGAAGCTCAGGAGACGGGAAATGAACTGCGGCACTTTGTGAATCAGGATGCGCTGGCTATCGGTTATATGGTCGATCCGGCAGTTCTGACCTATCACATGGATCAGGTCTCTGTTCCGTTCATTTCCACCAGTGCTTTCATCAAGAGCCTGGGAATCAGTGATGCGGTCTACCAGGAAGTGGATCTGGAATTCGCGGAAGTCGAGGGCATGATGGAAGACGGCGGAAACAACCGCACCGGATATAAATACATCTTCGACGGCGGCGGAAAGAAGGCTTCCATCGAGCTGACTCCGATTGGAGCTCCGGAAGGCGCGCATCTGTATCTGTATTGTGTTTCCACCAAGGCGCCGTCGCTGAAGATCGTCGATACCAATACTTTGACGGATGAGACGAAGGAGACCAGCTATACAGCCCGTACCTATCAGATCATGGATCTGGGTTACGCCGAAGCGGACAGTGAAAAGAAGATCAAGCTCAATTTCAATTCTGACGGACTGACCGGAAATCTCTGGTTCCAGTGCGCGTACGTGGTCGAGCCGGTCTATCAGGAGATGGTCGAAAAGCTCGGCGATGAACAGCTGAAAGTCGTCTCTTATGATTCGACTCATGTTGAGGGCATGGTGACCGCCAAAGAAGACGGAGTGCTTTTCCTGACGATTCCTTACGATGAAAACTGGACTGCCCAGGTGGATGGTCAGGATGTGGAAGTATTGCCGATCGACGATGCTTTTATGGCATTGAAAGTAACTTCTGGAAATCACATGATCTCCTTGACGTACTATCCGGCCAAGTTCAAGCTTTGTGTCCTGATTTCTCTTGCCAGCCTTCTGGCGTTGATCGTACTGACGGTCATCCGAAAGAGCTGTGATGTGCTGAAGAGAAGAAAGGCATATGCTGCCGAAGCTTCTGAGATCCTCCCGGAAGGGGACGATGACGAAACTGCAGAAGAGAATAATGAAGATGTCCCACTGACAGAAAATGAGGAGGCATCTGAAAAAGCAACGGAGACGGACGAGAATTCTTCGCAGAAAATGAGCGGAGAAGAAGAGCCGGCCTCAAAGGAGACGCCGGAAGTATGAGACCATATCACAAGGAGAATCGAATTCTGTTTTCGGACCCGAAAACGAAGGCCGTGCTTGTGGCCTCTTTTCTCATGCCGGTTTTTCTGCTTTTACTGATGGCCTGGAAGTTTAAGATCTTTCCCTTCGGGACAGATTGTTTCATGACCGAGTCCATGCAGAATGAATTTCTCCCGGTGATCACGGAGTACAGAAGAAAGCTCGTCTCCGGCGAGTCCCTGTTTTATACATGGAATTCCGGCGGAGGAAGCAGTTTCTGGACGAGAGTGGCCAGCTACACCGCAAGCCCGTTCCATCTCCTTTTCGCCTGCTTTTCAGAAAATGCGATCCCGAAGGTGATCCAGCTTGTTTTCGCCTTGAAATGCGCCACCGCGTCGCTTTCGTTTGCGACACTGTTATGGAAAAAGGAAAATGTCGTATCGCCGCTGACTGTAGGCCTTTCCACCGCGTATGGCCTGAGCGGATTTGTACTGACCTATTCTCAGGAACCCTGGGTCCTTGATCTGGTGATCTTACTGCCGATTCTGGTCCTGACTTTGTATTTCCTGATCCAGGGCCGGCACAGCTGGACCTTTGCCGCGGCTTGCGCATTCACTGCGCTGACAGTATGTGAGGCCGGAATCTATGTGTTGCTTTTTGTCCTTTCCATTTTCCCGCTCCTTTATGTGGAACAGCGGCACACCAAAGAAGGCGCGCGACGCTTCCGAAGTGTCATAAAAGACTTTTTCATCTATCTTTTTCTGGGTGTGGCGGCATCGGCATTTCTTTGGTATCCGGCGTTGCGTGCTTTGTGGAATAGCGCGGCCGGAACAGAAACGCTGCATTTCCCGGATGATCTGGCTATGGATCTGAAAGTCTGGGACATCCTGGAACGGGCCGGGTTTGACTCGGAAGTGCTTTTCCCGTCGATGGAGACCCAGCTTCCCAGCGTGTATTGCGGAATCTTTACCGTGATCCTTTCGATCCTCTACGGATTCTCATCCAAAATCGCTTTTTCCGAGAAGATCTACACAGGTTCTTTTCTGGTCGTTATCTACATCGGCATGTCCAATAAGATCATCCAGTTTGGACTTCACGGACTGCATGCCCCGATCAGCGGAGCATACCCGCAGGCGATACTTGTGACTTTCCTGATCGTGTATATGGCCGGCCGGCTGATCGGCACCGGAGAACTCTTCCAGGATAAGGTGCATCTGTGGACCACTTTGAGTTTCCTGATCGTTTTTATGCTGGTCCGTTCCAAGATCTCGAAAGAACTCGACTATGCGGACTATGCAGTATACGGCGCGGTCATCCTGATGGTTCTGTATTTTTCGATTTCTTCCCGCATGCCTTCTCTTTCCGGCCGCAAAGCCTCCTTCGGAGCTGTGGCTCTGATGGTCTTGATGCTGGCGGAAAGCGGACTTTCTTTCTATCGTCCGGTCAAAGAAAAGTATTACCAGCTCTCCACCAAGAGCGCGGATATGCCCTTTGACACGAAGAATCTGAGAGACACAGTGGCAGACGGAATGGACGAGACTACGCCTCCCAAGCGGAAAAAAGTCTATGCTTTAAATGATAAGGTGCTCTATAAAAAGCCGGAGGAAAAGTGGACATCTATGATGAATCAGATCAGTGGAAAGCTTCCTTCCGGAAGTCATCTGGTCGTGCTGACAAAGGATTGGGATAACGAAGGCATGACGGAGAATATTTCCACCTGGAATGAAAATTTCTATCTGGCTCCGCTGGATTTTGCCGAAACCCTTCGCAAACTGGGAATCAACGAAGGGGAGAAGGGCGCGATCCTTCTTCGTGGCGGCACACCGGTCACGGATGTCTTCTTTAACACGCCCTTGTATCTGTCCAGCGATTTCGGCGATATGAGTCTGATTGAGCATAAAACGGCCGGAGCCAATGCTTTCTTTACTTCAAGTATTGATGTTTACGAGAATATTTTCCGTTCTCCGTCGCATTTTACGAATCAAAATGAACTGGCATACCGTTTTTCCGAGGTGTTCCCTTTCAACGATATCGAAATGCACCTTCAGAAAAGTGAAAATGTGAATGAGGAGACGGACGGACAATTGTCTGCAAAAAACGGGGAAAAAGGAATCGAGGCGCTGTACTATTCAACAGATGCTATTTATACTCCTATATATATTAATTGCAGCTGCGATCTGACGGGAGGGCTGGAGATCCTTCGTGTGGATGAAAACGGAAATGAGTTTTTCCTGCGCCGGATCAGTCTGCCGCAGAATACCTGGGTCGAGGTAGGCGGAGAAGAACTTCATGGTGACCGGCTGGGTGTTCGTATCACAGCCCAGAATCCGCAGAAAAACAAGGTTCATCTGGCGGTAGCATCCATGGAGCCGGAGACCCTTCAGCAGTATCAGGAGAAAATGGTCGGGGCCGCCTGGACAAATGAGCAGCGTGGTTCGGACTGGATCGGTGGAACGGTCAATGCTCCGATCGCCGGACATGTGGTGCTGAATGTTCCCTATGAAGAAGGCTGGGAGGCAACTGTTGACGGAAAGAAGACAGGCGTGTTTGCCGGATTTGATACATTTGTGGCTGTACATGTACCTTCGGGTCAGCATGTGGTGGAATTTCGGTACCGCCCGCAGGGATTCCAGATGGGCGCCTGCGTATCCTGCGGCGCACTGGGACTTCTCGTACTTCTGAGCATGACCACTTATCTGACGCAGAATAAGAAAAAGACCGAGAAGAAGCCGGAACCGGAAAAGCCGGCAGAAAAAAACCTGGCTGCAGAAACAGAAACACCGGCGGAACCCGCAACACCGATGGAACCCGCAACACTGTCGGAAACTGAAATGAAGACGAACACCGAAACCGAGAAGGAGAAAGATGAATGAATACAGTGGAAACTTTCCCCATGACTTTTGTCGTGCTGGATATGGAGTGGAACCAGCCGATCCCCTACATCCCTTCGCCGGTGGATCCGAAGATCCTGCCCGGAGAGATCATTGAGATCGGAGCGGTGAAACTGACTGTGCTTTCCGAAAGTGAATATCAGTTATCTTCTCCGTTTTCGATCCTGGTGCGCCCGATGTATTATCGCATCATGAATAAACAGGTGTCACGCGTGATCAACCGGAGTACGGAAGATCTTAAGCGGGGACTTCCGTTTCCGGAAGCGTACAAGATGTTCCAGCAGTGGTGCGGAGAGGATTATGTTCTTTGTGCCTGGGGTGATTCGGATATTTCAATTATGAAGTCCAATTTGAAGATCCATAATCTTCCGGTGGAGATCAATGACCGCTTTTTAGATATTCAGCCGCTCTTTGGCCGTGTGGCGGAGAATACTTCCCAGCAGAGAAGTGTGGCCTATGCAGTGGATTTCTATCGTATCCCTCAGACAGACGATTTCCACAGTGCGGATAAAGATGCCTATTATGAAGCCAGGATCCTGAAAGAATCTCTGATCGATTATTTTTCGCTTTCGAAGAAAGAAACCGATCCGGCATTCCCGACTCTGAAGCATTTTGTGTCGAATCCGAATCTGACTACACAGATCAAATGGAAGAGCGGAGCCTTTTCTTTAGAAAAAGCAGCAGTAGAGGCGGCAATGAAAGAAAAAATGCTTTGCCCCATCTGTGAACAGCCTCTTTCTGCGGTGATCGACTGGTTCACTTCCGGACATACTACACTTTCCCTATGGCAGTGTCCGGTGCACAATACTTTATCCGGAAAGATCCGTGCAAAAAAAACTCCTTCACAGGAATTTTATGGTTCCGGGCAGCTCCGTTTTGTAAATGGAAATGCCGCACGGTATGTCAGAGAGAAGTGGGAAGAGAAAATTGCCGCAAAATGTGAAAGAGAATGTGAAGAATTGTGAACTTGCCAATAAAATCACTTTATTTTTGCAGTTTTCTAAATATAATGATAATTAAGTATAACCAAAAAATATGTAACTTAACCGAACTGAAACAAATGACAGAATTTGGAGGCAACAAGAGATGAAGTTCTTACAGAATTGTAAGTGCCATCAGAGAAACAGTAAGCGAGGCGGCATGCTCGTTCTCGTACTGATCATCTTTGCTGTGTCACTTATCCTTATTTCATCTGCGATGACCATCACACTTGCCAGCCGTTCCCGTTATTATGTAAATACGGAACGGAGCCAGGAAAGACTGACTCTCTCCTGCGCAGCTGAAGCAGTTATTGATGCCATCGAAACTCAGGAGTTAACAGACACCAAGCTTAAGAGCATGGTAGGCGCTTCTCAGCCGTACCAGATCACTGGTGCATCTTCAATGCTGAACTCTTCCGGCCCTTCGGCTACCGACGGTAAAGATATTGCCCCTGGTCTTGCCGGACAGGATGTAAGTAAGACTTTTTTCCGCGTGGAAGCTGTTCCGGATAGTGAAGATCTGGATCTGATTTTCAGCACACTTATTG
The DNA here is from genome assembly GCA_902794115.1 of Oscillospiraceae bacterium. Taxonomy (GTDB): domain Bacteria; phylum Bacillota; class Clostridia; order Saccharofermentanales; family Saccharofermentanaceae; genus Scatonaster. Next base: position 21,352 of record CADBGD010000039.1, on the reverse strand, counting down.
ATGTTACCGGTGAGGATTCCAAGACTGAGAATCTTCGCGTTAGAATGAAGTACACACCGCCGTCTGACCCGATTCAGATCTGCAGCAACATGGTTACCTGTGGTGACGAAACAAGCACAGATATCGTTGATATTCAGATGCTGTATGTCAATACGAACCAGTCCTATACTGTACTTCACGGTAATGTAACTGTTACTGCGGCCGGTGAAACATATATTAAGAACCCGTGCGTATTCACAGGTAATGTAACTGGTGGTCAGGGTACAAAGTACTACAACGACATGATCTTCTACGGACCGAATGCCGGTATCAATACACAGACAAGTGGTAACGGTGTAAAGATCGAAGAAGGTTACGGTGATTTCTACTTCCTGGGCGTAAATTATGGCGGAGAGTCCGGTACACAGCAGGTGTTCCGTAACAATGCCGGCCAGGGTGTTGATGCTACAGGATTTAACGTTATTGCTGACGGTGCTTACTTCTACAAGGCAAATGCTAAACTGAATGACTGGACCATGGGTGGTTCTTATACCAAGTATTGGGTAGTTGGTAGCGGAAGTACAGTTACCCGTACAAACGACTGGGCAGGTAACGTTGTTATTGAGGACACTGGTAGTGCAAGTATCGCTACTTCTGGTGCCGGTAACAGTAATAAGAAATATTCCAGTCCGTCTGATGTAACCGATGCAGATACGCAGGCAGCATACAATCGTCTTTCTTCTAGAGCTGCGGCTTATATGAATGATCCGAAGTTAAAATCTGCTGCAGAACACCATGTTCTGACATCTGAAGAAGCAGATAGTGCTTTTGGTTCCTATAAGAAGGGCGATATGCTCAGCTCGGCCGCATATAGCAACCGCAACACAGTTATTGATGGCGGTAAGGCTTATAAGATGAGCGGTACATACTCTGATGGTAGTATTGAGGTAGATCTTACAAAGGGTACTGCCAGCATCTACATCACCGGTGATGTTACTTTTAACGCTTTCCACATCAAGTGCTCGAATGCTACCGGAAACCAGCTGATTATTCTTATGGCTGAGGGTACTAAGTTGAAGATGGGTACTGTAAAGCACTGGGAGAATAAGATTACAGGTATTCTTTCCGTAGATGTTCGTAACAGCACCAATTTCTCTGAGCCCTATGGTAACAACCTGAAGGGAAAGTCTGGTGAGAAGCCGGCATGCATGATCGTAGGTCTCGGCTCGAATGAGTTCTTTGCCGGTCAGGCTAATGTTGTTGATGCTTATATCTCTCTTGCTGGTAAGGGTGAGCAGGCAAGTACCGTAAGACTTCAGAATGGTCCGCATTTCTATGGACGTTTTGAGGCTGCAAAGTATGAGTATACCAACGGTGATCCGATCAAGTTGGATTATTGCCCGAACATGGACGAGGATGATGGACATCCGAAGCCGTTGATCAGTAGCTACTCTGCTGAAAGCTACGAATACTTCTATACATGATGAGAAGTATCAATTGAATCACTGATTCTCCTAGGGGGGCTCGAAAGAGCCCCCCTAATTATTTCCGGAAATGTATTGCTGATTTGGTAAACCAATCATATTCTGAGATCCAAGGTGAGATCTATGAAAGAATAAAGATGAAAAGGTCGTTATGACGATATGATAGTTATACGAATAGCATTAACTAGATGGAGATAGCAAAGAGCCGCTTTAAATGCTTATATTCAAGCAAGAAGCAGAAAAATGGGTTGAGATATGTCCACACAATGAAACGCCTTATATCGGCAAAATACTCGCGAATATATCAAAGGCGTTGTGCTGCAGAAAAAAGTGAATGGAAAACTAATTGGAGTTTCCCATTCACTTCTTTCTTTGATAGAGTTCACAAGAACCAATCACAATATAGAACTGATAGAGCAGATGTAGTAGAAGTAGTAGAAACTGTAGATTAGAGAGAATAAGCAGAAAGTACTCTACACAATTAAACGGCTTTAAATCGCTCTCAGGCGCTTTGGTAAGGGGAAAGGAGATAGGAACCGCATATAACATAAATGATGTGAAATACGGCCTTCTGGTTCGATATTAAAGAGATGAATTGAGCAATGAGTAAGCTGCAAGCCGACTAGTCAGTTATAATCATCTAATACCTGTGTATAACCGATAACCAAATTCAGGATACATTTGAAGTGATCTGAAATGTCTTATTGACAAAAAAAGAAAAGCAAAAAAACTGCCGCACTATTGTGCGGCAGCTAAAGAAACTACTTTAGAGAAAATTATTATTCTTCTTCGACCGGATCTGTAGAGAAACCAACAGAAGCAACATCTGTCAAAGCTTCCATTTCAACGCATCCAGGGCAGTAAACAAAAACTTCATCATGGTACGCAACACCAGAAGCGGGTTGAGCACGATCAGTCAGTTCAATTGCAACCCGGACAACACGGCTATCCGGAATAGTAGTGATCTTTAAAGTAACACCCCATTTTGCCTGTGTGCCACCTACATGATACTGTACATAACCTGGAAGAATATTACTACCATTAAGTACAACAAAGTCACCAGAAGAATCTACTTTAATATTGCTTCCTGAACTTACAGTAGTGGAATTACACAAAGCATTGGAAATTGCCTGCAAATTCAAGCTGGCAAAATCATGCATATCGTTAACGACTGCAACCTTCAAATGACTGTAATTTACCACTTTGAAGGTAGAGAAGAGGTAAAAGGACATCATACAAATGATGGCTAATACCAGAACCATCTCAAGGAGTGTAAAACCAATCTTACGAAGACTTGTTTTTTTAGAAATACGTCTCATTGATTTTCACCTCCTTAACTTACTTGCAGAGAATAAGTGCATCCAGTAGTCAGGCACTTACCAACCAAAATCTCATCACCAGAATCATTTGTCTCGACGAAATAACCGAGAGGAGTGTGGTGAGTCGGGCATTCTCTTGCCAGATAGTTGAATCCGTGACGATTAGTAGTATTCAAGAAAGTGGTTTCATCAGTTAATGAAGAACCAGCAGAGAAAATTGACATACCACCTGTCTGAGAATAAGATTCAATCTGAAAAACGCTCTTGTAGGACGGGCCTTCGATCATAATTGCCTGAGTTCCGGTACCGGAAGAAAATCCATTACCAGTAGCAGCACCCATTTTCTTATAGGCCTCGCCCGCATTCACATTGCTGACACGATCAGCCAAAGCTGTATCGCCAGCATAATTCAATGTAGCCATAAAGCCTTCATATGCCATTAATGTAACAATTAAGAGAAGGGCAACGGCAAGCATTGTCTCAAGCAGGGTGAAACCCCGCTTAGAAGATTTCGCTAAACGAAACATTATTTACTTTCCTCCTTAATAACCCATAGCGGAAAAAGCATTGTTTTTCTCTGCGTTATTAGCCTGGAAAGTAACACGCTCTGCCTGAATACTAGCGGAGCCGGACTTGCCTTGTGAGATTATCCCAGATATGGAAATGCCAACAACAGCAGCCAACAATACTATAATCGCAATAACCAATACCATCTCAACGAGGGTAAAGCCACGCTTAGTCTTATAGATTTTGTTCATAATTTCCTCCAAGTATAACCATAGTCATTATACCACAGAACCAACGTGGTGCAAACCGATATTTGTGAATAATTTTTTAACATGTGAGATAAAAAAATGGGGGGCCATTCAGCCCCCCATCCTAAAACTCATTAAGAAATGAATTACATGTTAGCGTTGATCTCAGCTGTTACAACTTCGATAGCACTGTTGTGCTCCTTGATCTTGGAAGTAGCTTTCTTAGCCTTGTTGAGGTAATCAGCAACGGAGAAGAATACTACTGCTGCCAGGATAACGATGATAGCAATAACGAGTACCATTTCAACGAGTGTAAAACCTTTTCTGTTCTTCTGAATCTTCTTCATAATAAGTTCCTCCTAAATGTTTTATTGAGTTTGTAATTTCATTATAGCAGGGAATTTTCAAAATGCAATACCAATTTTGAAATTTCTTCACATTTTTGTGAAAAAATTTTTCAAGGGTATGAATAGGGTTCAATTTCCGGCCATAAATCAAAACTAAATACTCCTGAAAAAGTGATTGATTCCATTATAGCAAAAGTGAGCAAACCACTGCAAATCAACGGTTGTAGCGATCATCGTCAAATAATTTCCCAAGGATATGTGTTTTATCAGAGCAAATAGTTCTGATAAGTCTCAATTGTGAAGAAATGTGAAGAGGGGGCTTTTGAATCGTATTTTGATCCCATATGAGCTAGTCTTATATACAGATGAGGAGAGAAACTGATCTGTCATGCAGTTATTTTATTAGAGTTTTAATAAGGATGCAGATTGATCTGGTTGAGATTGATCTTTTATTGCCCATGATGTCCCAGTTCATTTATAGCAACAACATCTTTTCCAACAAACACGATTTCTATTATATTTGGCATCCAGTCCATCATTCTTATGAAATCATCATATCCATATTCAGGCGATAAATAATCTAGGATGGTGCTGAGAGCCGTTCCATGTGTACCGACAATGATATTGTGTCCCTCATACTCGACAAGCACGTCCATCAGAGCTTCTATATTGCGTTTTTTGACTTCTGCTATGGATTCCCCCCATTCATTTTTCCAATTCGGCGATTTCCATCGTTCCGGATTATTCCTAAGACCTTGTCCCGGCATTCCTCCACCTCGTTCTCTAAAACGTTCATCAGTTTGTATCTGAATGTCTATAGAATCCGTGAAGGCTTTAATTGTATCTATACTCCTTTTATATGGACTACTGAAAGCAACATCTATATCTCTGCCATTTAATATTTCAGTCACAATAGAAGTGGAGGCAATCCCACTTTCTGTAAGTGGTCTGTTTCTATCGTCCTTAACTGTTGTATCCGGTTCTGCGTGTCTAACAAAGAAGACTCTCGTCATATATACTCCAATAAGCAAATACTGCTACATAAATTCAAGTTTCCCACACCCTATATTATAGCAATATGATTTCACTTACACCGAACGTTTTATATCTGATTACGTCGTGATCGGATCTGACATATTATATGCAAAAAAAAGGACCGTCCGAAATGGACGGTCCTGAATCTTACGTGTAATGAATCAAATCATTAGGTCGTAGGTGCTGTCTGATCAGCAGGAGCATTGTTGTTAGCGTTCTGGTTCATGTACGCCTGAATCAACTGGTTATACTCCTCAGTTGTGATCATACCCATGTTGTAACGAAGTTCGATACTTCTGAGATCCGGCGGGAGCTTGGACAGTTCCTTCATTAATGCATCGAAGTGCTGCCATTCATAGCCCCAGTGATTCCATGCTGCGAACGGACGGTTTACACCGAAGTCATAACTGATGAACGAGAGATAACGTCCATAGAGCGGGGAAGAAGGAGATACCTTGTAGTTCGGGGTACCGAGTACAAAGTAACTCGGGATACCTACCAGACCACCGGTAGCGATCGATTCTGCACCGACCCAATCCATATACTTCATACCCTTAGGAGTAGCGGACAGACGGTCTACAAGTTCGAAAGCGAATACATCCACAGAAGCGGAGAAGGTACAGAAGCCCTGATCAGCATCATCAACTTTGATATTCGTAATCTTTACATAATCCGGAGCATCAGCCTGGATAGTCTTAAGTGCAGCTATGAATTCATCATAACCAACATAAGTTCCACTGACGATTTCATTTGCGCTTGTCAGACCAAGAGCCTGAGCATCAGGGTTAACAGCATTTGCATCGCCGATCGGAATGTTCAGCTGATTATAGAATACTTTCCAACCGAGGTTGTCGCCTTCATCGTGTGTAAGTAAGAAACCATCTGTACCGGAAACTTCAACGGTGTAACGGGAACTCTTAACATGGTTCGGGCTGGTCTTTCCATCCGGAAGAACAACTGTGTCATAGTTTAAAGGTGTGTTACTAACTTTTACGATGAAAGGGATGCCTGCATCTTCAAAGTGCTTATAGATTTTTCTTTCGATCTTACTGGTATCCAGATCAGGAAGAAGCTTGTTTTCTACTGTCTGAATCTGATTCTTCAGCTCTTCGCGCTTCTGATTCAGCTCTTCAGCCTGCTGAATGATGGCGTCATTCTTAGCCTTTTCCTGCTCGACGAGAGTCAGCTCATCTCTGACCTCACTGACCTCATCCAAGTTTTTCTTAATTACGCAGAGATAGCAAACTGCGCCGATAGCCAGAAGTAAAACCAGGAACAACAAGAAAGTATCTCTACTACCTGTGTTTTTCATCAGGCGTCACCTCCTTCCGATTGGGTAGAGCCTACTGCTGTATACATGAGCTCGATATTCATATTACTGGAGATTTTACCAGTAAGCTCATTCTTAGCGATGGCTTCATCCAGTTTAGCCTTTTCAATAGCTGTACCATTGATCTTGATGTTAGTCAGCTTATACTCAACGCCGTTTTCAGTGATCTTGGCAATTTCCGGAAGCTTATACTCAGAACCGGAGTTGAAGGACTGAGAACGCAGGCTTGTGAGAGGTGTCGGAACCGTACCATCTACGAAAGAAGCCCAGCTCAATGTGAAGTGACCCTTCAGAGTGCATACAAAATGGAAACTGTACTGGCAATCACCATACATGAGAGTATCTTTATCATAACCCATCTCGATCGGGTCAAAAACAGCTACTTCCTGCTCAACAAAACTAAACAGTTCCTTATCGGCAAGAAGTTTGCCATAGTTCATCGCGGACTCACGATACATTGTTGTACCCTGAATGTCGACTACACCGTCAACATCGTTGTAATGTGTCAGGATAGCGTCATCCGGAAGACAATCAACTACTGTTACCAGTGTCTCAACTGCAGAAACGGACTTGCCGGAAACCTTGGAATCCAGTGTGGAAAGAACGTAGTAGTACTGCTGCAGTTTTTCAACCTCAGCCTGGGACTGGTCTTTCGCAGCCAATCTGGCCTGATACTCGGCAGAAGCCATCTCGGCGCGAAGATCATCGATCTTATCCTGCTTACTCTTAATCTGGATTCTGCAAACGATCCAGAATACCAGAGTAATTGCCAGGATAGCGACTGCTGTCAGAAGAAAAATCGGGAACGCAGACGACATTTGCTGAGCTGCGCCGGAAGAGAACTCTGAAAAGAAGTTCATATCCTTTTTTGAAAAGTCATTTTTAGATTTTGCAAAACTCATATACTCGCCTCCTTTCAGTTATCACGAATGAGTGCGCCGCACGCATTCACATAATCGCTCAGCAGGAAGTCCTTCGGGCCCTGAACAGTATTCAGAGAACCAAGGATCTCAACCTGTGTACCGAGCTGACGAGCCAATTCTTTGTCCATCTTTCTGTATCTTGCACCGGATCCGTAGAGGAAGCATGTGCTGATTGCATCCAGATGATACTTGGAAATAGAGAACTGAGCTGTTCTGGAAATAGCATCTGTCAGGCTCTTGAAATAAGCAGAAACTGCGCTATTCAGAGAAGGCTCATCTTTTACTGTCTCGTGCCATACGTCAATGTCGGCTACATCTACCTGAGAAATACCTTCGCCCTTAACAACCTGCAGACGACGGGTCAGGATGGAAGACTTGTTAGCCGAGCTGCCCTGAACCTTCTTAACGGTTTCGGCAACCTGACGGATGTTCGAGTGACCGAACTGCAGACGACGTGTCAGTACCGGGAATCCCTTATCCAGGACGGTAATGTTTGTTGTCTTAGAGGAAAGTTCGATGAGAAGCAGGGTATTGGAGTTGATGTTGGTTGTTCCGTTGATCGTACCGCTTCTGAAGAGCTTACGGATCGCATTCGGGTTTACATCAAGTGCAACCGGAGCGAGAGCACTGGTCTTCATCAGTTCACGGAAGTCGTTTGCAACATCCTTCGGGATCGCGGTAGCACGAACCTTATACTTCTGCTGCTTTGTTTCTTCGTCGAGCACCTTATCATAGATAATGTATTCAACGATCATATCGCGGTTATTGGTTCCCTGACCAAGGATTTCGTAGCGAACCATATCGCGGAGCTGATCTCCCTTTACTGCCGGGAGTTCAAGATCTCTTGTGTGCAGGTAGCTGCCCTCTACTGTCAGGATCGCACGCTTGTCCTGAATATTACTCTTAGCCAGAGCATTCTTCAGCGCCATAACGACACCAAACTGATCAGCGATGACACCGTCTGCGATTGTGTCGGACTCGAGAGGAATAAGACCGTACTTTTCGATCGAGACTACTCCCAGCCTTTACGCGGTTCGTCGTAAATGTGCCCGCAGATATTGCGGCGCTTGGATACGACACCGGTCTTACGGTTGTATCCGCCAAGTACCATTTTCATGTTTGAGCTGGAGACATCAATGGATATCTCTCTGCTGCTTCCAGTTCCTAAAGCCATAATTTTTCTCCTTTCGAGTTATCATCACATAATGTTCTTGGACATTGTGAGTACCGGCAGACCGCAGGCACCAACAATAACAAGAACAACACCAGCCATGATAATGATCATGATCGGTTCCATAGCCGCGGTCATCTTTGCGGTTGCGGCATCAGCCTCATCCTCAAAGAAGTCAGCAGCCTTATCCAGGATGCTGTCCAGAGTACCGGACTCTTCACCGATTGCTGTCATTGCGTAGATCATCGGAGGGAACTCCTTGATACCACGGATCGATCTGGAAACAGAGGAACCTTTACGGATCTCATTTCTGGATTCAAAAAGCTGAGCTTCCAGATACTTGTTACCAAGAGTGTGGCTGGTGATTTCCATGGAATCCAGTACGCTGATACCGCTTCGCAGCAGTGTAGCCATCGTACGGGTAAATCTGGCTGCTGCTGTTGCCTTCTGGGCTTTTCCGACGATCGGAACCTTGAGCTTGAACTTTGCCCAGGACATAGAACCCTTTTCCGAATGGATATAAAGACGGAAAGCAACAACAATGGCGAGAATAACACCAATGTAGATGTACCAGAAATCAACGATACTGTCACTGAAGGACATAACGGCTTTGGTAAGACCCGGGAGCTCACCGCCCAACTCGTTAAGAGTTACGGCGAATCGAGGAACAACGAGGGTCATAAGGCCGACTGTAATACCAAAGGTAACTACTGCCAGGATGATCGGGTAAACCATTGCGGCACCGACCTTGTTCTTCAGTTTCTGTTCTTTTTCAAAGTGAGCGGCCAGACGGCTCATAACCTCATCCAGACGACCGGATTCTTCACCGGCGGAGATCATTGAGATCATGATTGTCGGGAGAGCTTTGGACTGCTCACGGAAAGCTTCGGACAAAGTCTTACCGGCCTGGATCGATTCGTAAACGGAACCGATAACAGCCTTTGCTTTCTTACTTTCCAACTGCTGGTACAGCATATCCAGAGAACGGATAACTGTGATACCGGCGCTGAGGAGAGAAGAGAGCTGTCTGGTGATGATCATCAGATCCTTTGTTTTCAGCTTCGGGCTGCCGACGTTCATTGAGAGAATACTTGCACCGGTATCCTGCTCCAATGAAGCGATGAAACGGCCATCTGCACGAAGCATTTTCGAAGCATCATTGATTGTTGCTGCTTCGATAACGCCTTTGCTCGAACGCCCTGCCGCATCGACTACTTCATATTTAAAATTTGGCATGAAGCAAACCTCCTTCTTTCTTTTCTATTTAGTACTCCAGGGAGCTAAATATGTTGCTTGATACAGCATTCGCTGTGCCGGCGGCTGCCAGATAGCGGCGATACTCATCCGGATCCTTACAACGTGCGATCGCGGTTTCACGAGTGATCAGGCCTCTCTTTGTCAGCTCAGCCAGGTAGTAGTCAAGAGAACACATACCGGACTTCATGTTAGTCGCGATAGTGTTATCGATCTGGTAGGTCTTACCCTCACGGATAAGGTTACGTACAGCGTCATTAGCAACCATGATCTCAAAGGCAGCTACACGTCCGGAACCATCGGCACGCGGAAGAAGTGTCTGAGAGATAACAGCAACAAGAACGGTACCGAGCTGAACTCGGATCTGATCCTGCTGATGCGGCGGGAATACGTCGATAATACGGTTGATTGTATCAGCAGCACCACTGGTGTGCAGTGTAGACATAACCAAGTGACCGGTTTCAGAAGCGGTGATAGCGGTACTGATCGTATCGAGGTCACGCATCTCACCAACCATGATTACATCCGGGTCTTCACGGAGTGCGGCACGAAGTGCATTTGCGAAGGAAAGGGTATCTTCGTGAACTTCGCGCTGGTTGATCATGGACTCACCGTGACGGTGCAGATACTCGATCGGCTCCTCAAGAGTCAGTACGTGACAACGGCGGTTCTGGTTGATATGACCAACCATGGCGGCCAGAGTAGTGGACTTACCGGAACCCGTCGGACCGGTAACAAGGATCAGACCACGCGGTCTTAAAGCCAGCTCCTTGAAAAGTTCAGGAAGTCCGAGACGCTCACAGGTAGGGATTTCTGTTGTGATCGTACGAGCAGCCAGGGTATAACTACCGCGCTGCTTAAATACGTTGCAACGGAAACGGCTGTAATCCTGAACAACGTAAGAGAAGTCGATCTCACCACGTTCGTTGAGGTACTGCTGTCTGGACTTATCCAACATAGACTTACACAGATACTCTGTATCGCTCTGTGTGAGGATGTTGGAGTTCAAGGGCATGAGTTCACCGTGGACACGGATCATCGGCGGGAGACCAACCGTGATGTGCGTATCGGACGCCTGTCGGCGAACAGCTTCTGTGAGAATGGCATCCATACTTAATGTAAATTCTTCCACTTTTTTTCCTCCTTAACCGTCAATGGAATATGTAACTTTACTCATCTCCGACACAGTGGTAATACCCTCCAATACCAGCTGTGCAGCAGAATCCGCAAGCATAAGCGTTCCTTCCGAGACTGCGAGTGCACGCATCTCGTCTTCGCCTGCTCTTCTTTCGAGCAGCGCTCTCATCTTCTTTGTCATGATGACAACTTCATGGATCGCGATACGACCCTTATATCCTTTTTCATTACACTCTGAGCAGCCGGCTCCACGATAGAGCTTCTGACCCGGCTTCAGGTGCAGAAGTTCAACTTCATCCGGACCCGGTGTGTACTCTTCACGGCAATTCGTGCAGATACGACGGACGAGTCTCTGGGCGACAACGCCGATCAGAGCGGTAGAAACCATGAAGGGCTCGATACCCATATCAATCAAACGGTTGATAGAAGAAACAGCGTCGTTGGTATGGATAGTACTGAAAACCAAGTGACCGGTGATAGCGGCTCGCATGGCGATCTCGGCAGTCTCACCGTCACGGATCTCACCGACGAGGATGATATCCGGGTCCTGACGGAGGATAGAACGAAGACCGCTGGCGAAGGTCATACCGGCTTTGGCGTTAACCTGTACCTGATTCAATCCAGGGATCTGAATTTCTACCGGGTCCTCAACTGTAACGATGTTGGTCTCAGGTGTATTTTTCTCGGAAAGGAGAGTGTAGAGAGTGGTGGTTTTACCGGAACCGGTAGGACCGGAGATCAGGCATACACCTTGCGGAACCTTTACGATTTTGTCGATCATCTCGTTGTTATGCTCACTGATACCGAGGTATTTACGATTGAGGTTGGCATCGTTCTTGGCCAGAATACGGATAACGGTCTTTTCTCCGTGCACTGTTGGGAGGATAGATACACGCATGTCGACCGGCTGGCCGTTGATTACGGTCTGAACACGACCGTCCTGAGGAATACGCTTTTCGGCGATGTTCATGCCGGAAAGGATCTTGATACGGGTGATGATGGCGTCTCGAGCAGCAACCGGGTTGCTCATGATCTCGGACAGAACGCCGTCGATACGGATACGGACTCGAACACGATCTTCCATCGGTTCGATGTGAATATCGGAAGAGTTAGCACGGATAGCGAACTCGATCATGGAGTTGACGAGCTTAACTACCGGTGCGTTGTTTACTTCATCGGTGATCTCATCGCCGAGTTTCTTCATATCCTCGATATCGAGTTCGGCGGCGAGGTCATCGGCAGCTTTCTCAGCGACCTTTCTACCATAGTTCATCTTGATCGCGGAGAGGATCTGCTGCTTCGGAGCAAGAAGGGTAACAATGTCATTACCGGTACGGAAACGAAGGTCATCCGTAACAAGAATGTCGAGTGGGTCGTAGATGGCTACAACCAGTTTTCCTTCGTCAAATGCAACCGGGATGATTAAGTGATCTTCGCAGTACTGCTCAGTTACGACCTTTGTCGCTTCCTGATCGATATCTACCTGCTGGAGGTCAATAATAGGGAGTTCGTACTGACTGGAGATGGCACGCAGGATATCCAGTTCTGTGAGAAGACCCTTCTCAACAATGATCTCACCAAGTCTTTTCTTGGACTTTGATGCACGCTGCGCTTCCAAAGCTTCCTGTAATTCTGCCTGAGACAGGAAACCGCTGTCGATGAGTATATCACCTAATCGTTTCATCATACCCTCCCAAATTGATGCACGTTTTAGTATCAGATTTTGTAGACGGGTAAAACCACTTTACCGCATACAATGCTGATAATAGTAGTGTAAACCCAAAAGCCCGCGTTGTATAGTCTCCATGGTAAACAAAAAATTACAATTTCACTTATGCAAAAAGCAAAATTGTTATTATCCTGTAACCCGAAGACGCGCTGACCAATTCCCATACCACGTCATTTTTTCCCAATAAATATACATGGATTGTGACCGTTTTGCAACTGAAAATGTAGATTTTTAAAAAAATACGCAAAAAAGTTTGAGAGGAAATACATCATCCATGAGAATGCATTTGCAATATCCGGACATCTATATTATTGTTAATAAGATACAAGGAGGGTGTATGAAGTATGGGTCCTAATGAGATATTCGCCATTATGGTGATCGTGATGGCCGGCATGTTCGGTGCTGTTATCGGAAGTTTTACCAATGTGTGTATTTACCGTATTCCGGAGCATCGTACAGTAGTGAAGGGGCATTCTATGTGTATGACGTGCGGCCATGAACTTGGCGCACTGGATCTGGTTCCGATATTCAGCTGGCTTTTTTTAGGAGGAAAGTGCCGGTATTGCAAGACTCCGATTTCTTCCCGTTATATCAAGATCGAAAGCTTAACTGCCTTGATGTACATGGTAATGGCGGCGACCCATTTGAGCATGTTCCTGGATCCGATGGAACCGACAAAGAATCTGTTCCTGTTCATAGAGATCTGTGCCTTATTCATTCTGATCAACATCGTCATCGTAGCCATGATGATCATGAAGGATACCGGTTCTTCCATGTACCGTCTGGCAGCTGCTGTCGGAGTGGATTTTGCCGTACAGATCGCAGCCCGGATCATGCCTTTCCTGCTTTCCGGATATGCTTCGAATTACACAGAGAATCCTGTTTCTTCCGATCTTCCGCATTATCTCGGCAAATGGGGTGTGGAGATCCTGGCAGGTGCGGCCATCGGTCTGGCTGCCTGCGGATTGGCTGTGCTTATTTCCAGCCGGCCGAAGGATCTGGCCAAGTATTTCCATGATTCGAAAATGCGCGCTTTCCGCACGTCGGATTTCTTTGCTGTGGTTCTTTGTGCCTGCATCGGAATCATTCCGGCGATCGTGGCGGCGCTGGTGTATATGTTTGCCCGCATCCTGATCGGAAGCGGAAAGAATGTCCGCCATTTGGGTATCGCCCTGGCGGCCGGCGCGGCAGTCGGCTATTTCGGTAATGCCGTCTACTTGCTCGTTTGAGATGACGTGCTATAATATGTTGTACATTTTTTGAGTGGAGGTTTCCTTATGTCCGGACATTCCAAGTGGAATAATATTAAAAGAAAGAAAGAAGCGTCTGATGCTGCAAAGGGCGCGGTATTTACCAAAGTTGCCAAAGAGATCATGGTAGCGGTCAAGGCGGGTGGTCCGGATCCGGATAACAACTCGAAACTCAAAGACGTCATTGCCAAGGCAAAGGCCAACAACATGCCGAACGATAACATCAATCGTGCGATTAAAAAAGCGGCCGGTGCCGGTGAAGGCGATGAGTATGAAGAAATCGTTTACGAAGGTTATGGTCCGGGCGGAATCGCCATCATGGTGCGTACGCTGACGAATAACCGTAACCGTACTGCTGCGGATGTCCGTCATATTTTCGATAAGTATGATGGAAACATGGGCGTTTCCGGCAGCGTATCCTTCATGTTCCAGGAGAAAGGAACGATCATGATCGATTCCGAGGAGTTCGAGGATGAAGAGCAGGTCATGATGGATGCGCTGGATTGCGGCGCAGAAGATTTCAGCGCAGAAGATGGCTATTATGAGATCCTGACCGATCCTTCCGCTTATTATGAAGTGAAGGACGCTCTGGAGGCCAAGGGCTATACCTTTGTCGATTCTACCCTGGGTCCGGTTCCGCTGAACTGGTCGAAGGTGGAAGATGAAGAAGTCGCCAACAAGCTGGAGATGATGCTGGAGAAGTTCGATGAGAACGATGACGTCCAGGAAGTCTTCAACAACTGGGATAACTGAGACGGCATTTGCGTTGACTTCGGAAAATGAACCGGATCATAGTTGATCTTCCGAATATATTCTATAAGAGGTATATAAGATGGATCTGCCGAAGCAAAAAGGAAAGGAACCTACGGAGCACCCGGAAGAAAAACAGGGCGCGTCCCGTCGAGGTGTGTTTATTCCTGAGCTTCGGGCCACTTTAAGGCGTCTTGAAAAGAACGTCGATACTCGTGCGCACTCGCGTACTGAACGGCAGATCGAGATTGCCGCCAGTGACGAAAAAGAGATGCGAGAGCTTCTCTCCACCATTGCAGTCGTGGCCTTTGTCGGTCCTTCCGGTACAGGTAAAAGCACCCGGGCGATCCGTGTCGCCAAGCAGAATTCCATAAAGTATATTATCGACGATGGCCTGCTTATTAACGGCAGCCGTATCGTGGCCGGCAACTCGGCGAAAAAAGCGCCGACGAAGCTGGAGTCTGTCCGTCAGGCGCTTTTCGAGGACCCCAGCCGCTCTTCGACGATGCGGCGTGCTCTTGCGGAGAATCTTCCACAGACTCTGATGATCCTGGGAACGTCGGATGCTATGCTGCAGAAGATCTGCAACAATCTCTGGCTGAACCAGCCGGCGATGCTGATCCGTATCGAAGATGTCAGTTCTGAAGAAGAAATCACCCAGGCAAGAAATACCCGTATGAGAGAGGGCATGCATACGATCCCGGTTCCGAGCATGGAGATCAAGCATGAGTTCTCCGGTTACTTTTCCGACCCTTTGAACAGGCTTCGAAGAAGATGGGATAAAGAACGTGGCGTTCAGCCGGTTGCGCCGGATACGGAGCGTACTGTCGTGCGTCCGACTTTTTCCAGTTTAGGCAGCTATTCGATCTCGGACGATGCCCTTCTGGATCTGGTAAAGATCATTCTCCGGAAGGTGCCGGGTGTGCACGATGTGGTGGGTTTTTCTTCTGAAAAACGCGTATATGGTGTTGTCCTCAGTATCGATCTGGAGCTGTATTATGGTTTTAATGCCCAGGAAGTGCTGCTGAATGCCCAGCAGCGTCTGGGAAGGTATATTGAGGAGTATTCCTCTATCAACATGGTTGCGGTAGACGTGCGCGCCAAGCGCCTGATTCATGACGATCCGGCCTGACCGCAAAGAAAGGACCTGAAATGAAAGTTGAAAAGATCTACACCATACCGGTCAACGATGCGTATTCATCCGGATGCGCCTGTCCGCTTTGTGCACTGAAAGCCAAAGTGGAAGGGGATTCTCTGGATTACTATCTGGGACCGTCCCTGATGGAACCGGATAACCGCGTACTGACCAACAAGTCCGGTTTTTGCGGTGATCACTTGAATAAGATGTTCGGCAGGGAAATCAACCGTCTGGGCATGGGGCTGATGCTTCATACCCACATTCAGGATGTAAAAAAAGAGACGGATCCGCTGTGGGCAAGTGCGGCCCCGGATAAGCGTACTCTTTTAAAAGGAAAGGATGCGGATTACAAGAAGCGTCTGACTTCATTGGCGGATAAGATCGATGCCAGACTGGATTCCTGCATTATCTGCGATAAGATCAATACCACTATGGACAGATATATGGAAGTCATTATGTGGCTGTACTTCGAAGATGCTTCCTTCAGAGAGACCTTTGCCACCAAGACATATCACTGCCTGCCCCATGTGGCGGAACTTCTCCGTGCGGCGGCAAAAGAACTGAACCAGAACCAGGCTTCGGAGTTTGTGGCGGCACTGGCCAAGACCCATAATCAGGGACTGGATGAGCTCATTAAAGATGTGGAATGGTTTACGCTGAAATTTGATTACAGAAATAAAGATAAATCCTGGGGCAACAGTAAGGACGCGGTACCGCGCGCGATTGCGATGCTGGGCGGGGAAAGCGCCGATGCCCCTTCTTCGGAAAAGGAGAATGAGAAGTCATGAGTCAGGAGGAATTTGTCATTTCCCAGTCGACGGAAGTGGAACCGCAGATAGCTCTGGCCGGAGATCAGGGCCGGCCGAAACGGGTGGTCATGGTGATCGCCGGAGAGATCGTAGGTGACAATAAGGGCGATGAGGCTTCGGAGGAACATGGAAAAGAACTGATGCTTCATACGTTAAAGAGTCTGTCTTCGGCAAAAGCGGTGCCGGATGAGATCATCCTTCTGCACGACGGGGTAAAGCTTCTTCTTCCGGAAAGCGAATGCTGTTCCTGCTGGAAGGCAATACTGGATCGGGAGATCACAGTCAAGGCATGTAACGAGACGCTCTTTTATCTGGGACGGGTACTGGAAGATCCCCGGATCATCTGTGAAGATATGGCAGATCTGATGCAGAGCATGCTGACAGCTGACCGTGTGGTCCGTCTGTAAACTTCCGGAGGAGACCCATGGCGGCAATCAAAAGATATAAAAAAGAAGACCGGGAAACTTACTGTCTGGGCGCGACAGTCAGCATGGAATTTCTAAACGCCCGTCCGAAAGACGTAGTCAAGGTATACCTGCACAGTGCATTTTACGAATCCGAAACGAAAGAGAAGATCCGTAGGATATGCAGTGAGAACGGGATTCCCATGGAAACGAACGACAAGGCATTTTCCATTCTGTCCCAGAAGGAGAATTGCTTTGTGATCGCGGTCGTGAAGAAATACCTGTGCGACCTGGATCCGATGGCTTCGCATGTGGTGCTGGTCAATCCAAGTAATGCCGGCAATGCCGGTACGATCATCCGAAGCGCGTTGGGATTCGGTGTTCCGGATATCGCGATTATCCGGCCGGCAGTGGATTTTTTCGATCCGAAGGTGATACGCGCCTCTATGGGAGCAGTAAGCCGGGTGCGTTTCCATTATTATGATTCATGGGAACAGTATGCCAGTTCCGAAGGCGCCGGCAACCGGCACTTTTATCCGTTTATGCTGGACGGAAGTACACTCCTTCATAAAACGAAGATCGAAAAGCCGTTTTCTCTGGTGATGGGAAATGAGGCGACCGGACTTCCGCCGGAGTTCTCGAAGATCGGCTGTCCGGTACGGATCGAGCACAGCCATGGCATCGATAGTCTCAATCTTCCGATTGCCACCAGTATCGGCCTTTACGAGGCGACGAAAGGAGATTTTGACGGGGAGAATTAACGGGAAGGACAGGCTTCAAGTGAATTTACCTGAGAAATTTTCAAGGAAAAAGAAAAAAACTCTTGCACCGCGTCGGCAACCATGATAAAATGTCTCGGTGTCTGATTGAAGATAATAATGATGGAGGTGAAGGAAATGCCGAATATCAAGTCCGCATGTAAGCGTGTTAAAGTTACAGAAAAGAAGACTTTGGCCAACAAGATGAAGAAGAGCGAGATGCGCACCATTGTCAAGAAGGCTACGGCTTCTATCGCCGCATCTGATGATAATTCCGCAGCGCTCCTGAAGGACGCACAGGTTGCACTGGATAAGGCTGCTTCTAAGGGATATATTCACAAGAATGCAGCGGCCAGAAAGAAGTCCAGACTGGCTAAGGCAGCCAATGCTGCGAAGGCGTAAGTTTTTACTTTACAGCTTTTTCGGATCCCGATCACAAGATCGGGATTTTTTTATATTTCTCGGGATTTCTTATGCTTTATCAAAGGGTTTTGTTAACATAGTGTTGCGAAACTCTTAAAATTCTGTTTTGTTGTGTCATTTCCGTTCAAAATTGCTTGAAATCCAATTCCAACTTTCTATACTTTATATTGATATATAGTCTGGATACCCAGATTATCGGGCATTTTGCGTGCCCGAATCATTTTGACGGCAATAGGATGTTTTGACAGAAAGTTTAGTCAAAGGGGAATTGACATGAAGAATTTATTCAGAAACAAAAAGGTGCTGGGAATCACGAGTCTGGTGCTTGCCACTTCTTTAGTAGTAGGCACGATTGCGATCCGGAGATCGAAGAGCGGGAAAGGAGTGAAGATCGGCACACCGGTGGTGTATGCCGACGGAAATCTTCTGGACTTTGACTCCTCGAGTCTGGTGAACTATACCACGGTTCTGGGACGCGCCATTGATTATGGTATCGTTTCCGATCGTCTGGAACAGCACAATCATATGGAGACTACATATGCTACGAATGTGTTTTCCAACCCGGAAGTGATCAACTGTGACGTTGACCTGGCAGGTGAGGCTCCTGCGCAATTCATCATTGGTTCGATCGAATCCGGATCAAAGGCGCGTTTTGGTCCGACATACGGTGTGAACATGGGTTATGAGAACCCGCCGATGATGCAGTATGTAATCGATACGACACAAGCACTGAAAGATTCCGGTGCCTTTATATATGACACTACGTTCCATGGCACTCCCCTCTATAGAACGTATTCACAGGCAGAATTAAATAACGGCGTAAACGGAATGATCAAGCATTTCCAGGAAGAGTCCAGGGAAATGCTGGATAAGCCCGCTTTTGACGCGGATTCTATCACAAACTTTAACCAGGACAAGGCTACGATCGATCTTGATTCAGATGCGTATGAAAATGCAACTGTATACATCAATATCAATGATGACAGCCGTATTCTGAACTTCATCTCGGGAGCGGATCAGCTGATACTGAAAAAGCGCCCGAGTACGGTCGTTGTGTTTAACGTGCAAGCGACCGGTACAGTGCATTTGAATCAGTATCTGGTTGAAACAGATGGAAAGACGGTGAAGACGACAACAACCTGTGAAGGTGATGATTCCGATGGAAACAAGGATACAGATAAGTATATTGCCAGAAAGGTGATCTGGAACATCGTGTCTGCGGATAAAGTCATTTACGACAATACCGCAGGTCTTTTCCTGGTTCCGAATCCGAGTACACGCGGTGAGATCGTTGGTTCTTCCGCCGGATGGATCGCTGCAGCCGGCACAACAGATGTAAAAGGCGCAGAGTTCCACTACATTTATCACGACCGTACTATGGATGCCAATACGGATGACGAGAGTGTAATGCATTTTGCTCTTCGTAAGGCATTTACTCCTCTGGGTACAGCTCCCGATAAGATCAAAGATGCAGAAATGCAGAATATTCCGATCAAGGAGAACCAGTATAATTTCAGCATTACTGAAATGATGGATGACACCTATCAGACAGAAAAGCCAGGAGGACTTTCCGATACTGTCAACGTTGATGAATATGGTAAAGTTGAGTTTGATTCCGTCCATGTAACAGTTCGGGATATCGACCCGTATGGTGGCGAACACCGCTATTTTAAAATCACAGAAGGTGATATGACCGGTGTTACTGATACCAATATCACAAAGTCCAATGGTGTTATTCTGATCGACCTTTATATTACGAACATCGACGGTATTATCCACTACAAAGTCACTTCTATGAAGTATGCGGATAAGGATAACATTTCCGATAGCGGACTGATCGCAAAGAATGAACTCGTGGATGTGTCCGGTGTCGAATTCTCACTGGGTGGTTTCTATAACTACTATAACGTGCAGCTTGGCAGTATTACACTCAATAAGAGTGTCCAGCTGGAAGGTCCGGGTGCACAGGAAGGTTTCCCGACAGATTACAAAGCCAAGGTCGCATTTAAGAAAGGTGAACAGTACGTTCAGGACGAAAACGGTGTTCTCGGCGGTACTGCGAAATATTTTGACGTGGCCAAAGACGGCTCTGTCACCATTAATAATCTGATCCCCGGCACCTATACAATCGAGGAGGAAACAGGCGACCTTTACGGGTTCAGCTTCGTTTCCAGTGAGATCGAGGTAGATGGAAACGTGACATCGAACGGGCAGGTCGCTGTCGGCGACGGCCAGAACAAGTCTGCCAATATGACGAACCGGTACCGGAAAGTGGATGTCGACAATAAGGTTGAGCTTTCCGTCACGAAGAATGTGGAACTCCCGGTTAACCAGGGAGAAATTCTCGATTTCAAAGATAAGGAATACCGCTTTACGATTAAAGAAGGTGCCCAGTACCAGCCGGGTGAATATATCCAGGATCTCAATGGTACAAAAGGACCTCAGCCGCATGAATTCGTAATAAAGTACAATCCGGCCGATCCTGCTTCCAATACGATCAAGATCTACGGTCTGGAAAAGGATAAGCTGTACTTTATCCAGGAAGTTACCGGCGCGAACGAAGGCGGAATGGAAAATGTAGCAGTCGAAGGATATGATTTCAATCCTTCTTCTAGTTCTGTGCGGGGCATTATCAATACGAACGGTGTGGATGCGACATCTTTCGAATTGAAAAACTCCTACACCGTTCAGACAGGCAAACTCATCCTGACGAAGAACTTTAGAGAGCATAATCCGAATTACGAGTACGATACAAATACAGCTCTCATCGATCCGGATACGATTGAAAATAAGGATAATCTCCAGTTCAAGATCGATGGTCCTTACGGCTACACGAAGACCGTTTCCTGGTCTGAGTTTACAAACGGTGAATATGCACTTGAAAATCTCCGTCCCGGAAACTATAAGATCACGGAAATCGGTGGAGAGACAACCGGTAATGATGAATATACCTTCGTTACGATGGTGGTAGGTGAGCATTCCAATGATCTTCCGGTCGTGACGAATAATGGTGAAAAGACGATCGTTGTCAGCAACCGGTATCAGAAGAATTCCGAGATCCCGCGTGGTGCCATGAAGATCGTCAAGCAGATGAACGGAAATGAGAACATTGAGAAGGATCTCGTATTTACCGTACAAAATGAATCGGGTGCATATCTGACATTTGACGATAGCCTCGTATGCAATGGAACATCTACTACCTTGACCGATGCATGCAAGGTAACTGTTACTACTGCAAATAACGGAGAAGTGGTCATTACCAATCTTCCTATAAATGAGAAGTTAACTGTAACGGAAGATGCCGCTTCGGCGGAAATTACCGATAAAGTCCGTTCTACAAGTTTTACAGTCGCAAAT
>CADBGD010000038.1 GCA_902794115.1 Oscillospiraceae bacterium | reverse complement strand
CTCTGAAACTGGAGATATTGGAATTTGATAACAAAGATGTCATTACCGCTTCCCCCTATAATGACGGTGAGGGTCAAGACGCAAAGGAGGAAGACTGATTTTCTGTTTTAAATCAAAACATTAGACAATTGAAATGAAGGAACTGCCCCAAAAAGGCAGTTCCTTTTCTTTTTGAACCTCGGAAAGAACTGAAGTGAAGGAAGAGAGAAAAGCGTTCTGAAATTGAATGAAAAATGTATTGTGCAATCCCTTTTGAAGTGCTACAATGGCGGGCGAAAAGAAAACAGAGGGGAGCTTGTGTGACAGGCTGAGAGGAAGGATCTATACCTTCGACCCATAACCTGATTTGGATAATGCCAACGTAGGGATGCCTGAAACACATAGGTAGAACGAGAGCCGCAGTCCGAATCGGAATGTGGTTTTTTTATTACCTGAAAAAGCACTGCCGCCTCTTGTTTCAATATGATTTGCCGGATCTTTCCGGAGGGAAAAGAGGTTTCTATGAGTGATGCAGTTTCTCGTATTTCGCTGGGTGCGTGCCTGGAGCAGGTTCGGAGCACCTGTCCGCTGGTGCATAATATTACCAACTATGTAACCGTGAATGACGTGGCCAATGTACTTTTGGCCTGTGGCGGAAGTCCGATCATGTCGGATGAGCCGGACGATGTTTTTGATATCACATCCATTTGCGGCGGACTGAATATCAATATCGGTACATTAAACTCCCGCTCCATCGAGGCCATGAAGGTGGCGGGAAAGCGGGCAAAGGAACTGGGTCACGTGGTACTTCTCGACCCGGTGGGAGCCGGCGCCAGTGCCCTACGTACCAAGACTGCCCGGATGATCGTGGATGAGATCCATCCGGATGTTATCCGCGGTAATATTTCGGAGATCAAGAGTCTTGTAGCCGGTTCCGGTACCACCAAGGGTGTGGACGCGGATGCGGCAGATACCGTAACGGAAGAGAACCTGGATGCCATGGTCCAGTTCGTGAAAGATTTTGCTTCCAAGACCAATGCCGTGATCGCGATTACCGGTGCGATTGACCTGGTGGCAGATGCCGAAGTCTGCTACGTGATCCGTAACGGACGTCCGGAGATGAGTAAAATCACCGGTACAGGATGTCAGCTCTCCGGAATGGCGACTGCTTATGGGTGGCCGCGGCGGTCTGCCTGATGGGCCTTTCCGGTGAGATCGGTTGGAGCCGGATGCAGGAGGGAGACGGAAACTCCACCTACAGAAACCGCATCATCGACGCCATCTATAACGTAGATGCCAAGACTTTGGAGGAGGGCGCGAAGTATGAGATCCGATAATGGTCTTTCGGCCGGTATGACTCTGGCGGATGCCTGCGCAGCCGGGATCCGTAATGTGCAGGAGAAGAAAGAACTGAAAGACAGCCTTCTTTTATATGCCGTCACAGACAGAAGATGGACCGGGGAGCAGACTTTGTACCAGCAGGTGGAAGAAGCTTTGAAAGGCGGCGCCACCTTCGTTCAGCTCCGGGAAAAGCACCTGGGAGATGCGGAAATGGAACAGGAGGCCCGGGAGATCGCGGCGTTGTGCCATAAGTATCACGTGCCATTCGTCGTGAACGATAATGTGGAAGTGGCTAAGAATATGGGCGCAGATGGTGTGCATGTGGGCCAGAGCGATATGGAAGCCGGTGATGTGCGTGCACTTCTGGGACCGAACGCGATCTTAGGTGTATCTGCCTCCACAGTGGAACAGGCAGTGCTGGCGGAAAAACGGGGCGCCGATTATCTGGGTGTCGGAGCTGTATTTCCGACAGGCTCCAAAGACGATGCGGTGGAAGTGCCCCATGAAACACTGAAAGCCATTTGTGAAGCTGTGTCCATTCCGGTCATTGCCATCGGCGGAATCAGTGCGGAGAATGTCCATGAACTCTCCGGCGCGGGCATTTGCGGAATTGCCGTGATCTCGGCGATCTTCGGCCAGAAGGATATCCGAAAAGCTACAGAAGATCTTCTGAAAAAGACAGAAGAGATGGTCGGAAAGTGAGCGGAAGAACTCGTCCGTGATCGAGAAAGAAGGAGAGGGAGAAATATGAAAACTGCATTAACGATCGCCGGCAGTGACTGTTCCGGCGGGGCCGGTATCCAGGCGGATATTAAGACCATGACCATGAACGGCGTGTATGCTATGAGCTGTATTACCGCGCTGACGGCGCAGAATACAACGGGCGTGACGGGGATCATGGAAGTAAGTCCGGAGTTTCTGAAACAGCAGATCGATGCCGTCTTTACGGATATTTTTCCGGATGCGGTGAAGATCGGAATGGTTTCTTCTCCGGAACTGATCGAGGTGATCGCGGAGCGGCTTCAATTCTATAAAGCAGGAAACATCGTGGTGGATCCGGTCATGGTGGCCACATCCGGTTCAAAACTGATCTCGGATGATGCAGTCGAAGTGCTGATCGAGAAACTGATGCCGCTTTCGACAGTGGTCACACCGAACATTCCGGAAGGTGAGATCCTTTCCGGCATGAAGATCACTTCGAAAGAGGAAATGGAAGAAGCCGCAAAGAAGATCTCCGAAAGACTTGGCGGAAAGGTTTCCGTGCTTCTTAAAGGCGGACACAGTATCTGCGATGCAGATGATCTTCTGTATTCGGATGGAGGGGCGAAATGGTATCAGGGCAAGCGGATCGATAATCCGAATACCCACGGAACCGGATGCACTTTATCCTCGGCGATCGCGGCGAATCTGGCTTTGGGAAAGACACTTTCCGAAAGTGTGCAAAATGCAAAGACCTATATTTCCGAAGCTCTTTCTGCCGGACTTGATCTGGGAAAGGGAAGCGGACCGCTGATGCATAACTATGCACTAAAGGAAAAGGCATAAGTGCATTTCCCGAAGAAAAATAAGAAAAACCGAAACGGAAAAATCTTGATTGAAAAGTGAGGAAGACAAAATGAGTGAGTACACGACACAGATGGATGCGGCAAGAAAAGGGATCATTACGCCGGAGATGAAGAAGGTGGCGGAGAAAGAATACCGCACCGAAGAAGAGATCCGTCAGTGGGTCGCCGAGGGAAAAGTGGCGATCTGCTGCAATAAGAACCATAAGTGCATTGACCCCAATGGCGTGGGATCCATGCTGAGAACGAAGATCAACGTGAACCTGGGTGTATCGAAAGACTGCAAAGATTACGATATCGAAATGCAGAAGGTCATGGCTGCTGTCGACATGGGCGCCGAGGCGATTATGGACCTGTCTTCCCACGGAAATACGCAGCCGTTCAGAAGAAAGCTGACATCGGAGTGCCCGGCCATGATCGGTACGGTGCCGGTATATGACTCCGTGATCCACTACCAGAGAGACCTGGCCACACTGACTGCCAAGGACTTTATCGATGTGGTGCGTCTGCATGCCGAAGACGGTGTGGACTTTGTGACACTTCACTGCGGCATTACGAGAAAAACCATCGACCAGATCAAAAAGCACGGCAGAAAGATGAATATCGTTTCCCGTGGCGGATCGCTGGTATTTGCCTGGATGTGCATGACCGGCGAAGAGAATCCTTTCTACGAATACTACGATGAGATCCTGGATATCTGCCGGGAATATGATGTGACCATTTCTCTCGGCGATGCCTGCCGTCCGGGATGTCTGGCGGATTCTTCCGATGTATGCCAGATCGAAGAACTGGTTCGTCTGGGCGAACTCACAAAGCGTGCCTGGGCCAAGGATGTTCAGGTCATGGTGGAAGGCCCGGGCCACATGGCTATGGATGAGATCGAAGCCAACATGAAGATCCAGCAGCGGATCTGCCAGGGCGCGCCTTTCTATGTTCTGGGGCCGCTGGTGACCGATATCGCACCCGGATATGACCACATTACTTCTGCCATCGGCGGTGCCATTGCGGCGAAGGCCGGCGCGGCATTCCTTTGCTATGTGACGCCTGCCGAGCATCTGGCTCTTCCGAATGTGGATGACGTAAAGCAGGGCATCATTGCTTCCAAGATCGCGGCCCATGCGGCGGATATTGCCAAGAAGATCCCCCATGCCAGAGATATCGATGACAAGATGGCAGATGCCAGAAGAAAGTTTGACTGGGAAGAGCAGTGGAACTGTGCCATCGATCCGGAAACCGCAAAAGCGATCCGTGATGACCGTTCTCCGGAGATCGAGGAGAGCTGCTCCATGTGTGGTAAGTTCTGCGCGGTCCGCTCCATGAATAAGGCGCTGGCAGGAGAATATATCGATATTCTGTAAAGTGCTTTTGCCGTAGAAAAAGACGGCAGAAAGGGCGGAAAACAGGGAAAGAAACAGGCCTTTTGCGCATGCGGAAAAATAGTTGAAATAGGGGCTTGCATTTTCAAAACTTTTGTCATAACATTACTGGTTCGATTTTGTCGGGCCGGAATAACAGATCCTGATCGATCCATGACAAAAGGCGGATGTAAGTATGAAAAAACTGATCGCAATGCTTCTCTCTTTTACCTGTGTGCTGACGGCCTGTACTGAAAAAACGAAAGATCAGAAAGCCGGTCCCGGTGGCGCTTCTTCGTCGCAAATGACGGAGAAGGAAAATGGAGTCGATCCATTTACGCCATCGGAATCGGCTTTTGATACATATACGGATGTGGCAATCATGTCCACTACCGATATGCACGGAAAGTGCTGGTCGGAAAATGTGCTGAATGATACGGATGAAAAACACTCTATGCTGCGGGTCTCTACCGCGGTCAAAAAGACACGGGAGATGTACGGCGAAGAAAACGTGATCCTCATCGATAACGGAGATCTTTTTCAGGGAACACCGGTTTCCCAGACCCAGCTGATGGAATATTCTTCTGGAAAATCGAAAGAGCCGCCGGCCATGGCTTTGTGCCTTCGGGAAATCGGCTATACGGTTTTTTCTCTCGGAAATCACGAATTTAACTATGACTTCCAGACCATGTCAGATACCTATGCGTGGCTTTCGGAAAACGGGGTCTCGGTGATCTCTTCCAATATCAACTACGACGGCACGGACGGCGTGCATAAAGATGGCGAAAATGCATTTGCACCGTATGTGATAAAGACTGTCCAGGTCAACGGACATGAGCACAAGATCGGCATCCTGGGTATGGATAACTGCGATATTCCGAGGTGGGACCTTCCGGGGAATTATCCGGGACTTCGGTTCGTTCATCCGGGAAATGACGCGCACTCTATGGCGTATGAGGCAGATATCTATCTCCCGAATATGAAAGAAGAGGGATGTGAGTTCATAATCGTGACGTATCACGGAGGACTGGGTGAGGATTCTTCTGAACTGCGGTACGGCGAAAATACTGAAGATCAGGGAAAGCGTCTTGTCGCGGAAACGGAAGGCATCGATTTTCTGATCGTCGGACACGATCACGAATCCTTTTATTCCAACTGCTTTCTTAGAAACAAAAACGGCGGGAATATCCTGGTGGTAAATGGCGGCGGCCAGCAGCTGACCCGTACTGTGTTCCGTTTTTACGAAGACCGGAACGGAAATCTTCTCTGGACTCTTTCCGATACCCATAACCTGATCCTGGATGCCTATCCGGAAGATGAAGAATTGAAAGAAAAGATCCGGCCGTATGCCAAAGCGGCGGAAGAGGCGGTGTCGCTCCCCTGTGGAAGAGCTTCCGGTGAATGGGATAAAAGCAGGGATTTCTATACCCGGCAGACCGATTCCATGGATCTGGTGCAGGCGGCCAATATGGAAATCCTTTCCGGGCGTCTGGAAGCAAAATATAAAAATGCCGACTCCATGCCGGAGGTCCGGGATCTGAAAGCCGATCACCTGAAAGTGGATATGTGCATCACCAATGTGCCTTCAGGGGATCTTGTCGTGGACCAGGGCGACATCAGCATGAAGGATATTTACCGGTTATATAAATATGCCAACAGTGCGATGGTCATTCCGATGAAAGGCGAAGAGATCCGGGCGGTCATGGAAGAAAACGCAGAGCGTTTCCAGATCGTGAAAAAGAACGGACGTGGCGAATATTCCATTGTGGGCGATAAGTACAGCTACCTTCTCTTCGGCGGAGTGAATTTCACCTATGACCTTTCGAAAGACCGGGGAGAGCGCGTGGAGATCGGATGCTTTCCGGACGGCAGTGCTTTTTCCGACGAAAAGGTTTATCTGGTGGCGGTGAACCAGTATATTCTCGGAAATGAAAAATGCGGCCTGCGGCAGTATTCCCCGGACGATGCGGTCTGGTCGGAAGAGGAAGAGGCGCCGGAGGAATGCGTACAGGACCTGATCGCCGAATACATCACCCGGAAAACCGAAGAAAAAGGCGCGCTGACCCCGGATGAATTTAATTGGAAGTGGGAAATTGTCCAATCTGTCTAATCTGTCATTTTCTTACGGAAACGGTATGTATAATTAAAACCGCACAATGAGGGAAGAAACTTTTTTAAAATCATTTCTCCCAGGTGCGTAAACGCGACGAAATAGAGGGTATATAAGAAAATGAACAGAAGGATCATGGCAAAATGGGGAAGCCTGCTGATGGTCGTGACCTGCCTTTTCGCGGGCTGCGCAAGGCAGACAGAATCTACGACAAAAAAGACTAAACCAACAGAATCGACACGGCCGTCGGTATACGTTTCCGTGGCGGAGAGCGAATCTTCGGCTTCTTCTGGAAATGCACTGCCGGATGGCACGAATCCGGATCCTGCCGCATCTTCAGACGGAACCACAGCTTCCGAAGGCGGAGTCCTGGGAGAAAGCACCAAGGGAGAAGGAGCAGGCGGAGAAAGCGCGGAGACATCGGCCCCGGGTGGCGATTACCTGGCGAATCTTCTTTCTTTAAAACAGCAGATGCTGGATAAGAAAGATTACTATAACGGACTGGATAATGTGGCGGAGGATACCTGGTGTTTCCAGAGAAAAAAGGACCACGAGCCGTCCGGTTCCTATGAATATTTCAATTTAAAAGAATATGGCGGTTATTATATCAATGACCATGTGCCGGAAGGAGATAAGGTCGTCTATCTGACTTTCGACTGCGGTTATCCGTCCAACCGTACGGTCAATATCCTGGATACGCTGAAGAAACATAACGTGAAAGCCAGTTTCTTCGTCACGAAGATGTATCTGGAAGAGTGCTCGGATTATGCCATCCGCATGAAAGAAGAAGGGCATATGGTCTGTAATCACACTGTCAATCACAAGGACCTGACGGTGATGGAGGTGGAAGATATTATTTCGGAGATCTTCGATGTGGCCCAGTACTTCTATGAAAAGACCGGCTATGAGATCGATCCGTATTTCCGTACTCCTACCGGTTCTTATACGAAACGGGTCATGCAGATGATCAAAGATGCGGGCTATACGACGCTGTTCTGGAGTCTTGCCTATGATGATTACGATCAGAATAACCAGCCGGCGCCGGGCTTTATCATTGATCACTTCCAGAAGTTCCACCATAACGGTGCAGTGATCCTGATGCATAATGACTCATCATCCAATGAGCGGGATCTGGATGAAGTACTGACCTATCTGGAAGGAGAAGGGTACAGGTTCGGACTTCTGGACGAGATCGCTTGAACTGACTAATTCCCTATAATACTCAATAATACTCATTTATGGTCCACCTGGAGATTTTCCGGGTGGTTCTTTTTGCGCAGAAAAAAGGCAGAAAAGAGGTGAAGAGAAAAGAGAAAAAACAATTCGAAAAAACCTATTGACAAAGTAGGTAATATCATTTACTATTTTCAATAACCTACTGACACGGTAGGTTAATTCTTAGGAGGACAGTATGACGAAGTTAATGATTCAACTTAACCGCCAGAATTACCGTTTCGGACGAATGTGACGCCCAGGTTTGTCTTGCCCCGATGGGCCGCGGATCCGGAAAATACCGGAGCGTGCTGATTCTTTTTATTTCATCAACAAACAATTTCATACATCACATTTGATTCGAAAAGGAGTATTACTATGTCTAACTATAAATTTGAAACTTTACAACTTCATGTAGGCCAGGAGCATGCAGATCCGACAACTGACGCACGTGCAGTACCGATCTATGCCACTACTTCTTATGTATTTAAAGATGCGGCTCAGGCAGCAGCCCGTTTCGGTCTTGCTGAGGGCGGAAATATCTACACACGTATCATGAACCCGACATCGGATGTTCTGGAACAGCGTATTGCTGCTCTGGAAGGCGGCGTTGCCGCTCTGGCTGTAGCATCCGGTGCTGCCGCCATCACTTATGCGATTCAGAATATCGCTACAGCAGGTGACCATGTGGTTGCTTCCAAGAATATCTACGGCGGTTCTTTCAACCTTCTGGAGCATACCCTCGTTGACCAGGGTGTAGAGACTACTTTCGTAGATCCTTCTGATCCGGAGAACTTTGCCAAGGCCGTAAAGCCGAACACGAAGCTGTTCTTTGCCGAGACTCTCGGAAATCCGAACTCGGATATCCTCGATATCGAAGCCGTTTCTGCTATCGCACATAAGAACGGTGTACCGCTCATCGTAGATAACACATTCGCCACACCGTATAATCTCCGTCCGATCGAGCACGGAGCGGACATCGTAGTGCATTCCGCAACGAAGTTTATCGGCGGTCATGGTACCGCAATGGGTGGTCTGATCATCGATGGCGGTAAATTTGACTGGGCGCAGAACGATAAGTTCCCGGGACTTTCCAAGCCGAATCCGTCTTACCACGGTGTGGTATTTACTGAAGCTGTCGGTAACCTGGCTTACATCATCAAGGCCAGAACCACACTTCTTCGTGACCAGGGCGCGGCCATTTCTCCGTTCAACTCTTTCCTGCTGCTTCAGGGACTGGAGACATTGTCTCTCCGTGTTGAACGTCATGTTTCAAACGCACTGAAAGTGGTAGAATATCTGAAGAACCATCCGCAGGTACAGAAGGTGAACCATCCGTCCATCGATCCGTCCCAGAAGGCACTGTACGATAAGTATTTCCCGAACGGCGCGGGTTCGATCTTTACCTTTGAACTGAAGGGAACCTCTGAGCAGGCCAAGAAGTTCACTGAGAATCTGGATCTGTTCTCCCTCCTGGCGAATGTTGCTGACGTGAAGTCTCTGGTCATCCATCCGGCTTCCACCACCCATTCCCAGCTTACGGAAGAAGAACTCCTGGCTGCCGGCATCACTCCGACCACGATCCGTCTGTCTATCGGTACCGAGCATATCGATGACCTCCTGGCTGATCTGGAGCAGGGCTTTGCCAAGGTAGCTGCACTCTAAGAATAAAAGAAAGAAGGAATCATTCATGTCCAAATTTGTTACTTCTGCTGATCAGATCATCGGCAATACTCCGCTTCTGGAGCTTTCCCACATTGAAAAGTCCGAAGGTGTCGGTGCCCGTGTTTTCGCCAAGCTGGAATACTTTAACCCGGCAGGTTCCGTAAAGGACCGTATCGGTAAGGCCATGCTGGACGATGCAGAGGAGAAGGGTCTTCTGAAGCCGACAACGACCATTATCGAGCCTACATCCGGTAATACCGGTATCGGTCTGGCCTCTGTCGCCGCTGCCCGCGGATACCGCATCATCATCGTGATGCCGGAGACTATGTCCGTGGAAAGAAGAAAGCTCATGAAGGCCTATGGTGCCGAACTGGTACTGACAGAAGGCAGCAAGGGCATGAAGGGCGCCATCGCCAAGGCGGAAGAACTTCACGCGGAGATCGCGGACAGCTTTATCCCGTCCCAGTTTACCAACCCTGCCAACCCGGCGATCCATAAGGTAACCACAGGCCCGGAGATCTGGGAGCAGCTGGATGGAAAAGTAGATGCGTTCGTAGCCGGTGTCGGTACCGGCGGAACCATCACCGGCGTAGGTGCATTTCTGAAAGAAAAGAATCCGGATATTAAAGTATTTGCGGTAGAGCCGCAGGATTCTCCGGTCCTTTCCGAGGGCCGTTCCGGTTCCCATAAGATCCAGGGTATCGGCGCCGGTTTCGTACCGGAAGTGCTGGATACCAAGGTCTATGATGAAGTTATTCCGGTCAGCAATGACGATGCTTTTGCCACCGGAAGACGGATCGGAAAAGAAGAGGGAGTTCTGGTCGGTATTTCTTCCGGCGCCGCTGCTTTTGCCGCACTGACAGTCGCCTCCCGTCCGGAATTTGCCGGAAAGAATGTAGTGGTACTGCTGCCGGATTCCGGTGACCGCTACCTGTCTACCGCACTGTACGAAGAATAAGACATAGAATCACTCCTATAAAAGTACCTGACCTGATCCCGCTGTTTTAGAAAACGGTGGGATCAGGTTTTTCTGTGGTGCGGAGCATCAGGCGGAGCGTGGTGCTCTGAAGGGGAAACTGGCTTTGAAAGAAAAGGTCGTGAAGACCGGCGATACAGACCGGTCCGTCATGTTGAAATCCCATTTCCATGGCTTTGTTCCAGATATACCGGAAATACACTTCGGACTGGTCATAGTCGCATTTTACAGCCATAGAGAGCATGGTGCAGGTGGGGATCTCGATCATGTCCGGCCCGCTTTCGTGATGCAGGGTGGGGATCACGGCCCGCACCAGGTGCTTCTTTCCGTCAAACTGACCGATGGATCTGTCGTAATCCGCATCTTCCACATAGATCTTCATGGTCTGCTGGATGTTGGCGGTGGTGCGGGAAGAGATGAATTTGTCCAGCGTGTCCCGTGCAAAGGAAAACATGTTTTCCGCAGTAAAGGGCATTTCCTTGGTCCGGGTGAAAAAGGTGCCGCCCAGGGTCGGAAGGATACGCACGTTCAGAAGTTCCGGATGAGAGGGATCGGCCGGCTGCCCCAGGTTCGCTGTCATGTTTTCCATTTCCCGTAGAAGGAAAAGATACTTACGGCGGAGGGCTTCCGTGGCGGAAGTGAGAAGAGAGGGGTCATGCATGAAACCATGGATCTCTTTTTTGGTGAATCCCAGATGCTGGTATTGCTGGATCGTAATGATATCTACGAAGTTTTCACTGTCGTAATAGCGGTATCCGGAATCTTCCGATTTCCTTGCCGGAACCAGAAGACCGTCTTCTTCCATACGAAGGAGGGTGGCCCGGGAGATGCCGCAGGTATCTACGATATATTTCATAGGGAAAAGTGTTTTTTCTTTCGAAATGTCGGATTCCATTCTGTTTTCTTCCCGTCCTTTCGTTGACTCGTCCATGCATGGACATGTTAAAGTATAGCAAAGAATTTGACAGATTAAAAGAAAGTAGAAACTATGACTACATCTCTTCTATTTGACAACAATCAGTACTTCCGATTTTGGACTTCTTTCAGCATGCTGATCCCCCAGCGAAAAAAGTGAGCCTTGTGAAGTAGTCGTTGTTGATATTGCGTACGGAAGAAGCACTATCCCTGACTCTGGATGGTGCTTTTTCTTTTAGAAGCAAAAGGGTGAAAAGAAAGGAACGATATGGAAAACGAAGCATTTAACAATGTTACAAAACCTGAAACTTCCGCCTCTTCGGACAATGCCGCCGAAATTCTGAAGGCGGCGCTTCCGAATGTAAAAAGCGTGATCTTCAGCGGCATCGAAGGATCTTTCGCGGCCATTGCCGCCCACCGCCTCTTTCCGGAAGGAGAGTTTTCCCACGCCCATTCTTTTAAGGAAGCCTACGAAAAAGTTTCGGAGGGCACCTGCGATGCTGCGGTCCTTCCCATCGAGAACAGTTATGCCGGAGAAGTCGGTCAGGTATCTGACCTGATGTTCGGCGGAGATCTTCAGGTGCGTTTCATATATGAACTGAGTATCTCCCAATGCCTGCTGGGTGTTCCCGGAGGTTCCATCGAGGAGATCCGTACCGTTATTTCCCATCCCCAGGCGCTGGAACAGAGCGCGGAGTTTATTTCCGCCCATAACTGGGAAACCCAGCCTTATGAAAATACCGCCCGTGCGGCAAGAGAAGTGGCACGAAAAGGAGACCCCTCTTTTGCGGCAGTTGGTTCTGCGGAAACGGCGGAACTTTATGACTTGACGATACTTGCCAGGGATATTAACGAGAGTGCCCAGAATACGACCCGGTTCGCGGTCTTTGTCCGCCCGGAGGAAGATGATGGCAGAAAAGATGGGGCGACAGTGACTTTGCCGGAGAAAGAAACAGCTATCGAAGAGCCCAAAGATAATGCATCTTCGGAAAATACAATCTTGATCTTTACCATTAAGCACGTGGCCGGATCTCTTGCCAAAGCGGTGACGATCATCGGTATGTACGACTTTAATATGCGTGTCATACGAAGCCGGCCGGTAAAGGAGAAGAACTGGCAGTACTACTTTTATACGGAACTCGAAGGACGGGTGGATACGGAAGACGGGAAAAATATGCTGAAACTTCTGCGCACTGCCTGTGAACTGATCAAGGTTGTCGGAATCTACCGCCCGCTGAAGTAAGGAAAGAGAGGAAAAGATATATGAACGGAAAGATAATTCGGAAACTGGCGAATCCGGAGGAGGTAAAGGAGCTTTTCCCGTTGACGGAAGATATGCGCCGGATCGTGGAGAAGAAAAAGCGTGAGATCGAAAAGGTGCTGAAGGGAGAAAGTAAAAAACTGATCCTCATTATCGGTCCCTGCTCGGCGGATCACGAAGACAGTGTCATTGACTATATTTCCCGGCTTCGCGAAGTGCAGGAGAAGGTGAAAGACGACATTCTGATCGTGCCCCGTATCTACACCAACAAGCCCAGAACCACGGGCGAAGGATATAAGGGAATGCTCCATCAGCCGAACCCCAATGAGAAGTCGGATCTGTTTAAGGGGATCCTGGCCACCCGCCATCTACACATGCGGGCCATTTCGGAGACCGGCTTTGCTTGTGCCGACGAGATGCTGTATCCGGAAAACTATCAGTACCTGGATGACGTTCTGGCCTATGTTGCGGTGGGCGCCCGAAGTGTGGAGGACCAGCAGCACCGTCTGACGGCAAGCCTGATCGATTCCCCTGTTGGCATGAAAAACCCCACCAGTGGTGACTATGCGGTTATGCTCAATGCCATCGTGGCGGCCTCTCATCCCCATACATTTATCTACCGCGGCTGGGAAGTGGAGTCGAATGGAAATCCCTATGCTCATGCGGTGCTTCGCGGATATACCAATAAACATGGTGAATCCCAGCCGAACTATCACTTCGAGGACCTTCTGCGGTTAAGTGATATGTATGCTGCCCGAAATACACCTGTGCCGGCGGCGATCATCGACACCAACCACGCCAACTCCAGCAAGAACCCGTTTGCCCAGCCCCGGATCATTAAGGAAGTGCTGAACTCCATGCGCCTTAATGAAGACGTCTATAAACTGGTAAAAGGCTTCATGATCGAAAGTTATATCGAAGACGGACGGCAGGAAGTCGGCGGAACTGTCTACGGCCAGTCCATCACGGATGCCTGCCTGGGATGGGAGAAAAGTGAGAAACTGATCTACGAGGTTGCGGATCTTTTCTACTCCATCTGATCTGATTTGTTTGAGAGGATACCGTAATTCCCGCCTTCTGTGATACAATACTTACAGAAAGTGGAGGGCATATGGAACTGATCAAGGTATTTATCTGCGAAGACGAGAGTATTGTACGCGAAGGACTGCGCGACATGATCCCATGGGAAAAATATGGATTCGAGTTCGTGGGCGATGCCCCGGACGGTGAGATGGCGCTGCCCATGATCCGTAAAAGCCGCCCGGATGTCCTGATCACCGATATCACCATGCCTTTTATGGATGGCCTTTCTTTAAGTAAGACCATCACCCAGGAACTGCCGAACCTGAAGATCATCGTCATCTCCGGCTACAGTGATTTTGAATACGCCAGAAAAGCGATCGAGCTTGGCGTGGAACAGTATCTTCTGAAACCGGTCACCAAGCAGGACATGATCAATGCTCTGGAAGGGATCAAGAAGAAGATCCAGGAAGAAAACGAGCAGAAGAATTATCTTCAGCAGTATGAGCAGGAGTTTAAAAAATTCGAGCGCCTTTCCCACAGAGCTTTCTTTGAAAAACTGGTGGAAGGTTCCCTTTCGGTTCCAGAGATCTATGAGCAGGCCAATAAGCTTCACCTGAATCTTCTGGCCAATGGCTATAACATCGTCATTTTCTCGATCCGGGATCTGACCCAGTCGACCTATACCGACGACGCGGCCAATGTCACGGAAAGTCTTCTGAACCGTTTCCTGCAGTATCCGGATTATATTCTGTTCCGCTGTAACCTTCTTTCCTATGCGGTACTCATCAAAGGTGAATATGAGGATCTTTCCCGCCTGGAAGAAAAATGTGTGCAGCTGATCCGTGAGCACTGTGAAGCCTCTCCGACCCAGCTTGACTGGCATGTGGCGGTGGGTGCGCCGACACATAGATTAAGCGGACTTTCTTCCTGCTATGCGGATGCCAACCGGGCTTTTTCCTACCGTCATCTTTTCCCGAGACGGCATATCTTTACCTCTGCCCAGCTTCAGACGGAGCAGTATGTGCAGACAGAAAATGAAGCCCATAAGATCGATGCCGGAAAATTTGATCCGATGATCATCCGCTATTTCGTGCAGACCGGTACGATCAACGAAGTGGATCCGTTTACCGATGAATACATTATGCGGCTGGAGGGAAGCGAGCAGTCCCTTCTTTTCCGCTACTATCTTCTGGTCAGCATCCGCGTGAACGTGGAACTGGCGCTGAAAGAAACCGATGTGTCTCCGGAGGATATCGAGAAGAATCTTCCGATCTTTGACATGAACGATACGGCCGGAGAAGTCAGAAGTTATCTTCATGAGATCCTGACGGTCGCGATCCGCATGCGGGACACGGAAGCACAGAAGAAAGGAAATGACATTATCGATAATGCCGTTGCCTATATTAACCAGCATTTTTCCGACGAGGATATTTCCCTGGACAGCGTGGCGGAAGCCATCAATATCAGCGCCAATTACTTAAGCGCGCTTTTCAGCCATAAAGTGGGATTGTCTTTCGTGGAATATATCACGAAAAAGAGAATGGCGAAAGCCAAGCAGCTTCTGAGAAATACCAGCAAGCGTTCCGGTGAGATCGCCTGTGAGATCGGCTATAAAGATCCCAGATATTTTTCTTTCGTATTTAAGAAAAACACTGGTCTTACGCCCAGTCAGTACCGTAACGGGGATATGGCAGAAGAATGAAACGGATCCGTGCGCGCTTCGATAAGCATACCGTTCAGGGGAAGATGAACCGTCTTCTTCTCCAGATGGTGCTTCCGATCGTGGCGATCCTGATAACGCTCTTTGCATTTATCCTGACACGTAACCTGATGTATGCTTCCGTATCCGGAAACATCGTCAAGGCATCCGGATTTAACCAGAATTTTAAAAATGAAGTTGACCTGAAGATGTATCTTTATGTCAGCGGCAGCAGTGACAAGATCCCGTGGGATGATGTGTACTCGGCCCGTATGCTGGCAGGTCAGCTTCTTAAGAACACCACCAATCCCGAAAGCCGTAAGGCATTAAATAACGTTCTGACGCTTTGCGATAACCTCAGTAACAATATGCGCCGAATCCAGCAGACCAAGCAGTATGAGCAGCGAATGGATCAGCTGGATACGAATATTTATGGCGTGACCCAGCTTATTGAGGACTATATCTATAAGTACCTGTACCACGAGGCCGGTGAAATGGCATTGCTGCAGAAGGATCTGGATTTCTGGCTGACTATGGAAGTGGCCTTCGTCATCATTTTGATGGTCATTATGATCCCGATCGTGCTGGGCCGTTCCATGCTTATCAGCAGAAGTATCACCAAACCGATCGAAAAGATGAAGAACCGTGTCGAAGGGATCGGTCATGGAGATCTTCAGCCTCAGCCGCCGGTAAAGACGGACGATAAAGGTATGGCGCTTTTAAGCAGCGGTATCGAAGACATGGCTTTGCGGTTAAATAAGCAGATCGAGCTGAACCGTCAGGAGCAGATCCGTCTTCGTGATATCGAGCTTTCCCTGATCCAGGCGCAGATCAATCCCCATTTTCTTTACAACACACTTGATGCGATCGTGTGGCTGATCGAGATCGGAAAAAACGAGCAGGCGGAGAAGATGGTCACCAGCCTTTCCTCGTATTTCCGTTCCTTCTTAAGTGACGGTAAAGAGATCGTTACCATCGCCGAAGAAAAGACGCACATCGAAAGCTACCTGGAGATCCAGCAGGTGCGCTACCGGGATATTCTGGATTACGATATCAAGATCGATCCGGAGATCGAAAGCACCAAACTTCCGAAACTGACCATGCAGCCGCTGGTGGAAAATGCCATTTACCATGGATTAAAACCGAAACGGGGAAAAGGCATGATCTATGTTACCGGTACTTCAGATGAGAAAGATATCCTTCTGGAAGTGCGTGATACGGGCGCCGGCATGACCGAGGAAGTTCTGGAAAAAATGCGGTCCCACATGATGGATGAAGATACGAGAAGTTTCGGTCTGTCATCTGTGTATAAGCGTCTGAAGCTTCTCTACGGAGAAGGCTTTTCCCTGGATATCGAGAGCACCCCGGGAGAGGGGACTTCGATCCGGATCCATATTCCGAAAAAGGTGGAGGTGGAAAATGCGACGATACTGTAAATTGCTGCTTCTGATATGTCTTTGTGTATCTCTTGCCGGATGCCGTCTGAGCCGGGTCCCGAAAGAGGAAGATAACAATCTCTTTGTCATCGGTTTTTCCCAGCTGGGTTCGGAGTCGGACTGGAGACTCGCCAATACCCAGTCCATGATCGATACCTTCACCAATGCCAAAGGCTATGAGCTGATCGTGGAAAATGCACTGCAGCAGCAGGATAACCAGCTGGCGGCGATCCGCCGATTCATTCTGGAAGAAGTGGACATGATCATTATCGCGCCGACTACAGAGGAAGGATGGGAGCTGATCTTAACGGAGGCCAAAGAGGCGGATATTCCGGTCATCATCATGGACCGTTCCGTAAGTGTCTGGAATAAGGATCTGTATCTGACAAATGTGGGTTCCAACTTTCTTCATGAAGGAAAACTGGCGATCCAGTGGCTGGAAGAGCAGAAGATCGATACCGGTGACGAGCCTTTAAAGATCGTGCATCTTCAGGGAACTTATGGCGCCACCTCTCAGCTTCTCCGTTCCCGGGCACTGGAGACGGCCGTCAGTGAACACGACAACTGGGAGATCACGTCCCAGCTTGGCGGTGACTTTACCGAGGCCAGAGGATACGAAGTCATGCAGCAGTTCCTTTATAAGAATAAAGACGTGGATGTGATCTACAGTGAAAACGATAACATGACCTTCGGCGCCATCCGGGCACTGGATGAGGCCGGATTGACATACGGTCCGGATGGAAAGGTCAAGATCATTACCTTCGATGCTACGAAGAAAGCCCTGCAGCTTTGTCTGGATGGAAAGATCGATGTCTGTGTCGAGTGTAATCCGATGCACGGCCCCACGATCGAAAAACTGATCGATCAGTATCGCAAAGGGGAAGTGATCCCGAAGACGGTATATATGGAAGAGTCGATCTATACAAGAGAAGATCTGACCCAGGATTTCATTGATAGCAGAGGATACTGATCCTTCGGGAAATGCACCTGGGCCTTTTACCCGCTTGCACGGACGTGAAGTTTCCAGGGAAGGGAGACGGAGCGGGCCGGCCGGTGCAGAAGAGAAGCGGTAACGGCTTCACACAGTGCATGGCTTACGGCTTTTTCTTCATGTCCTAAGGATGTAATACGTATATTTCCGGAGGTAGCGTAGTAACTGTTATCGAAACTGACAACAGCAATATCCGAAGGAATATTTTTCCCTTCTTCCGAAAGAAGCCGGATCAGTTGATAGGCGATCTGGTCATTCTGGCATATCACTGCAGTATGCCGGGGAAGATAAAGACGGATGAATTTGAGGAGTACGCTCCGGTCTCCCTGCATAAGTTTTTTCTGCTCTGAATAGGAGAACAGAAGAAATGATCTTTCATCGTAAGGAAGATCATTTTCCAGAAGTGCTTTCATACAGCCCTGGTAACGGGATAGACCGCAGGAATCATCGGAGCGGAATAAACCGCAGATCGAAGTATGTCCGCGGTCTTTGAGATACCGCACCAGCATGGCGCCACCTTCATTATTTTCTTCGCCGATCACAACGGGATCGGAAACAGAAGGATAAGCGGCATGGAAAAATACGACGGGAATGCCTTTCTTTTTTATTTCTTCTATCAGTTTAATATTCGGATTCGGAATGACATCATGGATCGGATCGATAATGATCGCTGCAGGAGAATCGGAAAGAGCGGAAAGAAGGATCTCTCTTTCTTTTCCCACAAAACCGCCGGTGCTTTTCGGTGAAAGTGAATAACTGGTCTTTTGAAGATACGGGCGGATCTGGCTGAGAAGATCCGGATAGATATAGGCATCTTCATCTTCCGTTATAAATAATACGAGTGTCTGCATCGGGGATCCGGAATCGGAAAGATAGGAACCGCTTCCATGACGCTTGACGATCTTGCCTTCGCTCTCTAAGATCCCGAGAGCGGTACGGACCGTCTGCCGGCTGCAGGAGAATTTCTCGGAAAGCTGCGATTCCGTCGGGAGCTTGTCCACGCCAAGAAGCCGCATCTGCCGCATTTCCAGCTCCAGCTGGTTGAGAAGTTCCTGATACTTCGGCGCCATAGTGATCCTCCTTTCTTTCACTTTGCCTAAATTATATCTTTTCGCGTAAATGCCTACAATTACTGCATTGTGGGAATTTTTCTCTTCTTTTTTAGTTAAGTTAAAACTGAAATAAAACTTGTTGGATATATTCTTGTATTTTAGATTGAAAAAATACGTTTTCCTCTAATCGGAAGGACGCTTGTTGAAAATGTGCTTCATATTTACGGAAAACGGAGGGAGGCTATCGTAAGATATTCAACAAATCCGCCCATAATATCCGTAAAAAATGTGAAAAAGAAAGGAAGTTGTACGGAAAGAAACGTTTCTTCCGGAAAGTTGTATTTGGGCGATTTTCCCAATTGAAAGAAGCCATACGAGGATTCGTTGACCCCTGAAAATGCGCTGTGGTCTACTGGAGGCAGAAGCAGGGGGGCGGGAAAAGACCCGTCCTTCAGAGAAATTCAAAAAACGAAGAAAGAGGCGAAAACGTATGAAGAAAATTGCAAAGATTCTGCTTTCTGCTGCAGTCATGAGTTCCATGGCACTGGGTATGACCGGATGTAATTCCGAAAAGAAAGACGAGACCACCAAGGCGGCCGGGGGCGAAACCACAACGACTGAGGCTGCAAAAACATCTGAAGAAGCTGAAAAAACTGAAGGCGATACGGAAGCATCTTCCGAAGAAGGCGCCAAGACCAATGATGGTGAACTGATCAAGGTCGGTATCATCAACAACGATCCGAACGAGTCCGGTTACCGTACAGCTAACGACAAGGATATGCGTGAGACATT
Organism: Oscillospiraceae bacterium; assembly: GCA_902794115.1. Taxonomy (GTDB): domain Bacteria; phylum Bacillota; class Clostridia; order Saccharofermentanales; family Saccharofermentanaceae; genus Scatonaster. Next base: position 209 of record CADBGD010000038.1, on the reverse strand, counting down.
CACGAAAGAGAATGGTTACGATGCTTCTTTCGCATACAGCCTGAAGAACGATGAGCAGATCGCAGCTGCCCAGCAGTTCATCCAGGACGGTGTGGATTATCTCCTGATCTCCGCTGCCGGTACCGCCGGTTGGGAAACAGTTCTGCAGGATGCACAGGATGCCGGCATTAAGGTCATCCTTTTCGATAGAACCATCGATGCGGACGAGA
>CADBGD010000037.1 GCA_902794115.1 Oscillospiraceae bacterium | reverse complement strand
CATGCCATCTGCGGATTGGTGACGCGATACGGATTCAGTACATCCTCAAAGCCCAGAGAGGTCATTTCCGTCTGAAGGAAATCTCCGTCTGCGGTAAACTCGATCTTATCCACGCAGCCCACACGGCTCATGATGGAACCGTTTGTCATCTTGTGATAGAAGACATACCAGTCATCCCCGATCTTGGCCACGGAACCGTGGTCGTTTCCGCCCGGATAGTTGCAGCCGGAATCGATCAGCGTACCCTTATATTCGAAAGGACCCGTCGGGGAATCGGATACGGCATAGACCAGCTGGCTGGAAGGCTCGGCGGAAGAATAGATCATGTAATACTTTCCGTTGATCTTTCTCGGAGAGCAGGCTTCGAAGAAATTAAACGGCGGAGTGTTCGGAATAATGTCCCGCTTAAATGTGCCGTCGATGACTTCATACATGTTATCCGGATTGACCTCGAACATGTAGGAGCGGAGGAAACCGCAGTAGACGTAGACACGTCCGTCATCGTCGACCAGCGTGCCCGGGTCGATGAAGATGCCGCCGTCCGGGTGATTCTCGATATTGTGCTTATAGCGGGAAAGGAGCTTGAACGGTCCTTCCGGCTTGTCGGAAACGGCCACACAGCCGGGCGCATTCTGGATATAGGCGTAAAGATAGTATTTGCCGTCCTTTTCCACTACGTCCGGGGCAAAAAGACGTCCGTCTGTCCAATCGGTATCGGAAGGGTGCCCCGGAAAATCACGGGTGGCAAAGGCAATGCCGTGAGAGGTCCAGTTTTCCGGATCGGAAACCGGCGCGGACCAGACTTTCAGACAGAAATCGCAGAATTCATCGGTGTCTGCGTTGTCATGTGAACCATAGATATAGATACGGTCGCCGAACACGCGGGGTTCGCCGTCCGGAATGTGTTCCCACATGGGAAGATAAGGATTGGCCATAGTTGAAATCTCCTGATGTACGAATTTGTGCCAATGTGCACATACAAAATCATTATAGCAAATCTCAGGGCGGATATGTATAATGGTTAGGTACAAAGAAAGGAAGTTTTCTGATGCAGTTTTATCCGTTTCTCGATGCTTACGGCATGTTTTTTATCTATGCCTTCATCGGCTGGGTCGTGGAAGTGATCTACTATGGCCTGGACGAAGGAAAGTTCATTAACCGTGGATTTCTGAACGGCCCTCTCTGTCCGGTCTACGGCATCGGGTTTTACGGCGTCATCCTTTTGCTGGAGCAGCTTTCCGGCAATTTCTTCCTTCTGTTCTTCGGATCCATGATCATCTGTACCACCGTGGAATTTCTGGCCGGTGCGCTTCTTTACAAGCTCTTCCACCTGCGCTGGTGGGACTACCGGGATGAGAAATATAACATTATGGGCTTTATCTGCCCGAAATTCTCTCTGTACTGGGGTATTGCCTGCTCTCTGGGTATGTTTGTTCTCCATCCGACGGTGCTGTGGATCCTTCACTGGCTTCCTGACATTCCGCAGATCATTATCCTTTGCGTGTTTTCCACTATTCTGGTCTGTGATATTATCGCCACGGTTATGGCCATTGTAGGCTTTAAGCGCCGCCTGGGTCCGATCCACGGTATCTCCGGCGAGATGAAGGTGATCTCCGATAAGATCGGCGGCAGTATCTACGGAGGCGTGGATACGGTCATCACGAAGAGCCAGCCTACCATTGCCAACTATAATGCCTGGCACGAGCTTTATGCCAGACACAGAAAAGAAGAGAAAGAACTGGCCAGGAAGCACCGTGCGGAAGAAAAAGAGCTTTTCGGCAATATCCTTCCGAAAGTCCGTCCGTCCCAGATCCATCCGAAAGAGATCCTGGGAAATCGTGTCGCAGCGGTGATGCGTACTTTAAAGCGTTCTGAGCGCCGTGTCTCGAAAACCGTTTATCTCAATAACAGTGAGCCCGGAAAGACAGCCTTTGATTATCTTACCCGTTTTCTGCCGTTTACGAAGAAAAACGGCGTGCCCGTGGAAGATGCGGAATCGGATCTGGAAATGGATCCCGAGCTGGATCTTGTGGATCCGGAAAGAGAAGAAGACGTCGAGGCGCCGGCGCACATTCACTAAGGCGGCTCCCTTTATTTATATATAATTATGTGATATGCTAAACGTAGTTTGCGGGGCTTTCTGTTTTTTTACAGAAAGGACTTGGGGTGAAGGAAAAACGTCATGAAGCATATCTTTATCATCAATCCACGCGCGGGTAAGGAAAAAGAGAATATCTCTGTCCGTGTCCGTCAGTACGTGGCATCGAGACCGGAGCTGGGTGCACTGGTCTTTAATACCGAATATGTCGGGCATGAAACAGTACTGGTACAGAGGCTGTGCCATATTTTCGAAGATGAGATGATCCGGCTGTATGTATGCGGCGGATCGGGCACGCTTTGCCGGGCGATCTCCGGCATCTCCAATTATTCACTGGTGGAAGTGGCTTTCTATCCTTGCGGTATGACCAACGATATCCTGAAGGTCTTCGAAGGAGAAGTAGAGCCTTTTAATAATTTGAATTCCCTGGTCAACGGCACGCCGATGTATCTGGATATTTTCGATTTCGGATTCGGACGGTGTGTGAATTTCTGCAGTACCGGCTATGCGGCGAAGGTGGCATCAGATGTAAACAGCCTGGCGCGCTGGAATATCGGCGGAACTACGGCTCCGTATTATTTGTCCATCATCAGAAATACGATCTCGCTTTTAAGCTCGCATTATTTCATCACGGTGGACGGCAATGACATGTCCGGCCATAAGACACTGATCTCACTTTTTAACGGTATCGTATTCGGCGGATCTTTTTCTCCGATCCCCCGCGCATGCCCTGTTAATGCCAAGATGAAACTTCTGATGTATGAATCTCCGTCTTTTCTGTCGCTGCTTCCGCATCTGCGGCATTTCCGCAAGGGTGAGCTTGCCCCTCTGGGAAAGAATGTCCAGGTCATGGACTGCTCTGAGATCCACGTGAAGATGCCGGACAGCAGAAGAATGTATTTTACGGCTGACGGAGAGTCTTTCGATATGAGCAAATATAAAAACGAGTTCACGATCCGGGTGCTTCCGGCCACATTAAAATTTGTGGTGCCGGCCGGTGTGGCCCTCAAAGAACAGTGCAGGGAAGGAGAGTAACGTATGCTTCTGGAAAAAAGAGATGCACAGCGGATCCTTCTGGTCATTTATTTTGTGGTCTGCATATTCTTCCTGATCCTGTCTTCCCGTGTGGAACAGTATCCTTTGTATTACAACATCTACTGCATCATGACGCCTATCGTGGCCTATCTCCTGACGAAGATCTCCCAGGATAATTACAGGTTCCAGATGTATCTGATGACGTCTTTTTATCTGGCGATGGTCGTGCTTTATGGTATCTACTACCAGAATCCGGGATCGCTTCAGGACGGCTTTATTACTGTGGCCTGTATCGTGTCGTTGTATTTCGATTTCAGTATCAACCTGTACTGTCTGATGTTCACGGCCATTTACTATTCCTTCTGGATCGTCTATGACTATGACCTTCTGATATTTGGCCGCACCCCGATGGAGCTGGGTGTCCGGATCACGCTTCTGATCATCGCCCAGGTATTCCTGATGGCGCTGGTTTCGTCCATTAAGCGTTCCAAGCAGACGCTGGAGCAAAAGTCCCAGAGTACCGAGGATCTTCTTCAGATCGTAGAGATCAAAAAGAAAGAGGCCGTTGCCGCATCTCAGACCAAGGCGGACTTCCTGGCCAGCATGTCCCATGAGATCCGTACCCCGATGAATGCCATCGTCGGTATGACGGAGATGATCCTTCGTGATGACATCAACCCCGGTGTCCGTGAAAATGCCCGTAATATTAAGAGTGCGGGAAATGCACTTCTGTCTATCGTCAATGACATCCTGGATTTTTCCAAGATCGAGTCCGGTAAGATGGAGATCATTAACGTTCGGTATCAGCTGACCTCCGTGATCAACGACATCATCAACATCATTTCCGTCCGTATGGTGGATAAGGATCTGGACCTGGTGGTGAATATCGATCCCCGGATCCCGTCGGATCTGGTAGGTGACGAGATCCGTATCCGTCAGATCCTTCTGAACCTTCTGAATAACGCAGTGAAATTCACGTCGGAGGGCTATATTGCGCTGAATGTGTCTTTCCAGCCGATCTCCAGTGACATGTGCCTTCTGCATTTCGATGTCACCGATACCGGTATGGGTATCCGGGAAGAGGACAAACAGCGCCTTTTTAACAGCTTCCAGCGTCTGGACACCCGTCAGAACCGTGCCGTGGAAGGTACCGGCCTGGGCCTTTCGATCTGTAAGCGCCTGATGGACCTGATGGGCGGCACCATTTCTGTGGATAGTACATACGGAAAAGGAAGTACATTCTCTTTCGAGCTTCATCAGTATATTGCGAAGAGTAAACCTCTGGCCAGTCTTCCTGACGGACAGAATGAGCATATCCTTTACTTTGATGAGAAAGGTATTTTCCGTGATTCGGCGAGAAATGACCTTCAGAGACTGGGCGTATCGGCGCGTTTTGCTTCGAAGATCCGTGACCTGGATCCGGCGTCCAATGCGCAGTATTCCTATTTCTTCGTATCCAAGTCGCTCTTTGACGAATATGCGCACGAGATCCGTGAGTTTATCGCCCAGCACGGTAATCCGAAGATCGTTTTGATGATCGATAAGAATGAACTGGCTTCCGGCTATAAAGATGTGCTGGTAGTGCACCGTCCGGTGTATTGTGCTGTCTTTGCATCGGTGCTTCAGGATAAACCGGTACGCTCTATGGAAAGCGATGAGTTCCAGGAAAGCTTCATTGCCCCGAATGTCCATATTCTGGTCGTGGATGACAATGCCGTGAACCTGAAGGTGGTCAAGGGCCTTCTGGAGCCCTATCAGATGCATGTGGATACCGCCGGCAGCGGCGCCCGCTGTCTGGAGATCCTGCGTGAAGGAAAAGAGCAGTATGATCTGATCTTCATGGACCATATGATGCCGGAGATGGATGGTATCGATACTCTGCGTCTGCTTCGTGCCGATACCGATGCCTATTATTCCCGGATCCCGGTAGTGGCCCTGACGGCTAATGCGGTCAGCGGTGTACGGGAGATGTTCTACAAGGAAGGTTTCCAGGATTATGTCAGTAAGCCGATCGAGCTTTCCCAGCTGGAGAAGGTCTTAAAGACCCACCTTCCGGACGATATGGTCATCCGCAAACAGCATACCGTACAAAGTGCTCCGCGTTCGGGAGAAGGAGAAGTGATCCTTCGTGGCGTAGATACCAGCCGCGGACTTCTGAACTGTGGCAATAGCCTTACGAACTATATCGACCTGCTCAAAGTCGTCTATGAAGATGGCCTCAATAAGGTCGAGCGGCTGCGGGAACTTGCGGAAACGAAAGATTATGCCAATTACGGAATCGAAGCCCATGCCTTAAAGAGCGTGGCGGCCAGTATCGGTGCCATGGAACTTTCCGAACAGGCCAAAGAGCATGAGTTTGCCAACTACGATCAGCGTTTCGAGTTTATCGATGCCAGATATAAGGATCTTTTATCCCAGTATCAGTCGCTTCTTGACGATATCGGTCTGGAACTTCAGGCCAGAGGACTTCTTTCAGATTCTGAAAATGATGTTTCCGACGGACCGAAACCGCTTCTTCCGGAGGAAGAGTGGGTCGAAAGTGTCGTCAGCATCCGCAACAGTATCGACGATTTCGATGCCGATCTGGCGCTCCAGAAGCTCGACTGGCTCCTGAGCTATGATGTGGGTCAGGACCGGGAACTGATCCTGCGGCGTACGCGTAACTGCCTCTGTGACTTCCAGTATGACGAAGCCTCAGAGAATTTGAAAAATCTTCTAGGAGAATGATCAGTGGACAAAGAAAAGACAATTCTAGTTGTAGATGACAGCAAGGCAAATCTGACGCTGGCCAAGCAGGCCCTGGATGAACATTATCAAGTCAGCCTGGTTCCTTCCGGAAGCACGGCACTGCGTTTTTTGGAAAAAAGGATTCCGGATCTGATTTTACTGGATATCAACATGCCGGAGATGGACGGACTGGAGACGCTTCGCCGTATCCGTGAAACGGAAGAGGGAAAAGACATTCCGGTCATCTTCCTGACATCCCGTACGGACCCGGAAACAGAGGTCGAGTGTCTGCGTTTAGGCGCTTCGGACTTTATCGGAAAGCCTTTTGTTCCGGAAGTTATGCGTAGCCGTATTGCAAGAACGCTCGAACTTGAAGAGTACCGGCGACTTGCTGAAAACCGCGCGAAGCGTTTTGAAAATATCGCTTCCAAGGACCCGCTGACCGGGCTTTGGAACCGTTCCTATCTGACACAGAAGATTGAAGAAGTTCTGGAAAGAGGATCTACCGCGGCATATATGATCGTGGACGTGGACCACTTTAAGAGCGTCAACGATAAACTGGGCCATATCAAAGGTGACCAGGTGCTGATCCGTCTGGCGCATATGATGATGGAGAATTATCCGGAGGACATCGTAGCCCGTCTGGGTGGTGATGAATTCGTTATTTTCATTGAGAATCCGCCGGAGTACGTGGAAATGTGCGAACGGATCTCGGAGTTTCAGAGAGTGGTCAATGAAGATCTGGATGAGACCACCAACGGTATCGCGTCGCTTTCCATCGGTGTGGCACTGGCTCCGCAGGATGGCGACAGTATGGATACCCTTTACGATAAAGCGGACCGGGCACTGTATGTGGTCAAGAAGGAAAGCCGCAACAGCTTCCGTTTCTACGATTCGACGCTTCCTTCCAAGCAGGCGAAGCTGGACCGGCCGGATGCCATCGAAATGAATATCCGCGTGCTGATGCAGCAACTGAAGGAGCCTGGCACGATCCGTGGCGCTTTCTGGCAGGATTACGAGCCGTTCCTGGCGATCTTCCGTTTTATCGAACGTATGCTGGCCCGTTCGGAAGCGTCTTTCTGTGTGATGCTGGCTACGCTTCTGACGAAAGACGGGGGCATGCCCGGGGAAAAATCCCTCGAAGCCGGCATGGATGTACTGTTTTCCGCGATCCAGGATACGCTCCGTAAAGGTGATGTGTTTACGAAATTCAGTTCCGCCCAGTATGTCATTATGCTTCCTTCCGCCAAAGCGGAGAGCGGCGGAAAGATCGCGGCAGAGCGCCTCGAGGAGCATTTCGCGGCGTTAAATAAAGATTCGGATCTGGTCTTGAAAACAGATCTGACCATGATGGATATGGTGGAACGTGCCTGACGGCCGTAAAATACCCTGAAAAAGGGGAAAATGAAAGTCCATTTTCCTGTGTCAGGTGCTTCTGGATATGGTAAAATAATAGAGTTATTTAGAAATTGGAGGCGGAAAACATGCTCGATATTAAATTTGTTCGTGCGAATCCGGATATTGTTAAGGAGAACATTAAGAAGAAGTTTCAGGATGAGAAGATCCCGATGGTGGATCAGGTCATCGAGTTTGATAAGCAGCTGCGTGAGGCCAAGACCCGCGTAGAATATCTGCGTTCACAGAGAAATACCATCAGTAAGCAGATCGGCGCGCTCATGGGCCAGGGCAAGAAGGACGAAGCCGAAGAGGCCAAAAAGCAGGTTCAGGCTATGGCAGATGAGATGGCGGAACTGGATGTAAAAGAGCAGCAGCTCACAGAAGAAGTCCGCAAGATCATGCTGGTACTTCCGAACATCATCGACGAGTCGGTACCGATCGGTAAAGACGACAGTGAGAATGTGGAAAATGAGAAATTCGGCGAGCCGGTGGTACCGGACTATGAGATCCCGTATCACGTGGATATCATGGAGACCTTTGACGGTATCGATCTGGATGCCGCAAGAAAGACCAGCGGTAACGGTTTCTACTACCTCAAGGGCGATATTGCCAGACTTCATTCCGCGATCCTTTCCTATGCCAGAGATTTCATGATCGACCGTGGCTTTACTTATTATGTTCCGCCGTTCATGATCCGTTCTTCCGTTGTTACCGGTGTAATGAGCTTTGCCGAGATGGAGAACATGATGTATAAGATCGAGGGTGAAGACCTCTATCTGATCGGTACATCCGAGCATTCCATGATCGGTAAGTTTATCGATACCATTCTGGATGAGGATGATCTCCCGCAGACATTGACTTCCTATTCTCCGTGCTTCCGTAAGGAAGTGGGTGCCCACGGCATTGAGGAGAGAGGCGTATACCGTATCCATCAGTTCGAAAAGCAGGAGATGATCGTCGTCTGCAAGCCGGAGGACAGCATGGACTGGTACAACAAGCTCTGGAAGAATTCCGTTGACTTCTTCAGAAGTCTGGATATTCCGGTAAGAACATTGGAGTGCTGCAGTGGTGACCTGGCTGACCTGAAAGTCAAGTCCTGTGACGTAGAGGCCTGGTCTCCGCGTCAGAAGAAGTATTTTGAGGTCGGTTCCTGCAGTAATCTGGGTGATGCCCAGGCCCGCCGTCTCGGTATCCGTATCAGAAGCAAAGAAAAGGGCAACTACCTGGCTCATACCCTGAACAACACTGTTGTTGCTCCGCCGCGTATGCTGATCGCTTTCCTGGAGAATAATCTCAATGCAGATGGCTCCGTCAGCATTCCGGAACCGCTTCGTATGTACATGGGCGGCAAAGAGAAGCTCGTACCGAAAAAGTAATACAGGATAGACATCTATGCGCAATCGTAAATTCATCATCGGTTTCTTGGTCTTTGACGTGGTGGCCGTACTGGCTATCCTGATCATCCTTGTGGCCGTAAATCCGTTTAAGAAGAAGGTGGCTCCGAATACTGATCCGACCACACCGCCCAGTACCACAAAGGCGACGGGACCGGTGTCCAATGCGGATGAACTGGATGACAGTAAGATCGTTCTTCTTACCGAGAAACCGGCTCTGGCGGGTATGCGGGAAGAATCCCAAATGACCGATGATCAGAAGTACTATACTTCTTACCGGGCGGACCTGGATCTGGATCTGGACGGAGACGGACAGATCGAGTCGATCAGCGTCTCGTTGGATGAACCCAGTGAGTCCTTCTATGTTCTGGTCAATGATAACGGCAACCTTGTGGATTATGTGATTCCGGGCCATGAGTTCGGCTATAAGGAGCAGTATGCGGTAAAGGCCTGCAAGGGGACGCTCCGGGCGTATACCATGGATCTGAATTCTTCTGATTCCTATCAGGAGATCTGCATTGAGCTGATGCGGGACAACTGGGCCGAGTATGCATCGATCATGATCCGGTATGATGGATCTGCCATCCATTCTTCTGTTATCCCGGGTATGCTCAGCGGTGTATCCAATCAGGGTCAGGTCCAGTTCTCCATCTATGATGCTTTTGTAGGAAAGCACAAGATGTATAAGACCTATGACATCACGGCGGAGACAGACTTCCTTAAGCCGCAGACGGATTACTACTTCATGGATACAAACGTGGAGAGAACATCCTTTAACCACATTCTGGATTTTGATCTGGCCTGCACGAACCTTTCCGGTGAAGCCACCGTTATTACCGTGGGCACTTCCTTCTATTGGAGCCGCACGGATAATGCCACATACGTGGATGTGATCGGTTCTGATAACTGCGCCTATCGTCTTCCGGTCACTTCCGAAGTGATCGAGTATGAAAGCGGGGCGCAGACGATCTATAAACTCGGTGATCACTATGCCGCGGATGTGGAATAAAGTACACAAATAAATAGAAACATTGGGGATCTATGAAAGAACAAGATGAAAACAGAAGCGGGGAGAGAAAGCAGCCGGAACACGGTGAGCTTTCTTTCTGTATCGGGTACTATAACCGGTCCGTGATCCTGACATATCTGAGCCTGGCATCGGCTGTGATCGGCATCTGTTTTGCCTATGTCACATATCTGACCTGGTCGGTGGTATGCCTGATCATTTCCGGCGTATGCGATATGTTCGACGGAAAGATCGCCCGTTCTTGCAAAAACCGTTCTGATAAAGAAAAGGATTTTGGTGTCCAGCTGGATTCCCTCGCCGACACGGTTGCCTTCGTTGTGCTGCCGGTTCTGATCTCTCTGGAAATGGGACATCGGAGCCCTTTTAGCATAGTGATCTTTGTATTATATGTACTTGCCGGAGTATGCCGGCTGGGGTACTTTAACGTTCTGGTGGCGCACCAGGATCCGGATACTCCGGTCAAGGCCTATACAGGTCTTCCGGTTACTTCGGCGGCAGTGATCTTTCCGGCGCTGTGGCTGATCTCCCGGTTTATTCCGGAGTGTCCCACCACGATCATGTTTGATTGCGTGATGTTTCTGACTGCGATCCTTTTTGTATCGCGGATCAAGATCAGAAAGCCGAGAGGCATCGCGTACTGGATCTTTTCCGCTATTGCCGTGATCGGCATTGCGGTCCTTCTGTTTATACAGTACGGAAGATAAAGATCCTTTCGAAAGGAGAAGAATATGGGTATTATCGTAGGCCTGGATGTAGGCGGCAGTACCACGAAAGTCGTGGGTATGGACGGACATAAAGTAATCGGGAATCTGATCGTCAAAGCAGACGATCCGGTAACTTCTGCTTTTGGCGCGTTAGGAAAGTTCATGGATTCCTATAAGCTTCAGATCAAGGATATTGAAAAACTGAAGATCACCGGTGTAGGCGCATCTTTTCCGAACGGCGATCTTCTGGGGATCCCTACAGTAAAGATCCAGGAATTCTTTGCCACAGGACAAGGCGGTCTTTTCCTTTCCGGATTAGATCATGCGGTAGTGGTCAGCATGGGTACAGGTACGGCTTTTGTGGAAGCCACGAAAACGGAAGTCCGGCATATTATCGGTTCCGGTGTCGGTGGCGGTACGCTTGTCGGACTTTCCGATTATGCCCTGAATATCCGGGATTTTGATCTTCTGGCGGAAATGGCCGGAAGCGGAAGCCTCAGCCATGTGGACCTGACGATCGGCGATATTTCCCATGCGGTGATCCCGGGATTAAGCATGGATACCACAGCTTCCAACTTCGGTAAACTTCAGGATGATGTAGAGAAATCCGACGTGGCTATGGGCCTTTTCAATCTGGTGTTCCAGTCTGTCGGTACCATGGCTGTCCTGGCGGCGAGAAATGCCGGACTGAAGGACGTTGTCTTTACCGGACAGGCGACCAAGGCACCGATGTGCCAGACGGTGTATAACGATTTTTCGAATCTGTATAACATTAACTTTGTGGTTCCGCAGATGTCCGAATTTGCGACTGCCATCGGTGCAGCGATTGCTTCTGAGGAGTAAGCATGGAAGGGGCCGGAACCAAGAAGCGTTCTTCGACGCGAGCTTTCGAACTGGATATGCTTCGCGGGTTTTCCATCTTCATGATGATCCTGCACCACTTTGCCTACGATCTCCGCTATATCCTCGGATATGACGTGTTTCCGTTTATCGGCGGAAACTGCGTGTGGTTCTGGGCATTTCTGCATCCCTTTTTCATTATGCTGTTTGTGGGGATCTCCGGTGTGTGCTGCCAGTTCTCCCGGAATAACTTCAAGCGTGCCCTGAAACTTGGCCTGGTAGCCATTGCTTTTTCTGCGGCAACGATCACCGCGGATCATTTTATGGATCTGGGATGTGCCATCTATTTTAATGTTCTGCATATGCTTACGGTGGCGACGCTCCTTTTTGCACTGTTTGACCACGCGGAAAGAAAAAAGACGGATTCAAGAGACAGCCGCGGAGGCAGTATGGTCCTTTGCACCATCGTGGTCCTTTGCTTTTATATTTTCAATGCGCTTCAGAGCTATCAGTACACATTTAAATCGAAGTGGGTCTTTATCCTGGGACTGATGCCGCATCCTTCCGTGGACGAACTTGTCATGGGAGATGAACTGGCGCTGTTTCCCTGGCTGGGCGTTTTCTTCGCAGGTGTTTTGATCGGACGGTTCGTCTATAAGAAAAAAGAGACCCTTTTTCCCAATACACCCAAACCGATCCTTACGGCGGTCAAACCTTTTGAATGGATCGGCAGAAATTCGCTTCTGGTGTATCTGATCCATCAGCCGGTCCTTCTGGGGATCTTATATGGCCTTCGTGCCCTGGGGATCATTCCATGACGTTTCCCTGGAAGAAGAACGAAACGGAGACAGCGCCTTCAGAAGAAACCTCTTTGAAAAGAGGCTTTCTATCTTTCTGGAAAAAATGGGGGATCGGGATCATTCTTCCGATCCTGATCATGATATTTCTTTATCTTCTGCAGACGGTTCTGGTGCATTTCCCGTCGATCGGGGAAGGGTATTGCCGGACTGTCTTTGTGTGGGTCAGTTTTCTTCCGGTTACGATCACTTCTCTGATCCCGATTTCTCTTTCGGAGATCGTGGTTGTCGGAGGGGTCTTTTGTGCGCCGCTTCTTCTGGCTTTGTGGGTGATCCATCTTGTCCGGGCGGTAAAGAAAAAAGGAGGGAAGAGCTTTTTCTTCCGAAGCGGACGGATCACAGCCTGGGTCCTTTGCGGACTTTACGTCGTGTTTATGCTTCTTCACGGATTTAACTACACCCGCTATTCTCTGGATGAGGAGCTGGGATTCGGAAAGAAGAAATATTCTCTGGAAGAGATCCAGGAAGCTTTTATCTGGGTCGTAACCGAGTTAAATGCCACACGGGAGATCTGCCCGGAGGATGAAAATGGTGTGCTGACCTATCCCGGCGGATACGAAGCTTTCCTTTCTGACATGAAGGAGATCTACGAAAAAAGCGCGGAGCATTTCCCGCAGATCCGGGGGAATGCGGCGCGGCCAAAGCCGGTGGCACTGTCCCACTACTGGTCGTATACCGAGATCGTCGGCATGTATTTTCCGTTTCTGGCGGAGTCGAATATCAATGTGGATGTGCCGTTTCCGTCTTTGGTTTCCACGGTGAGCCACGAGCTTTCCCACCTGCACGGCTATGCGGTGGAAAATGATGCGGATCTGGCCGGGATGCTGATCGGGCTTTATAGTTCCTGCCCGCAGCTTCGTTACGGCGGGCTTTGCGATGCGCTGGATCTGGTGTGGTCTGATCTTCTTACGGCCTACAACAATGATACGAAAGGCTTTCAGGAGTTTATCGGCCAATATCCCATCTGCGACGGATATTTCCGGGATCAGGATGCGATGAGCAGTTACTGGGAGGGCATTAACCCGCCGAAGATCGTGGAAAAGGCTTCGGAAAAGGCCAACGATACTTTCTTAAAGATCAACCAGCAGGAGGAGGGCGTGAATTCTTATGCCATGCCTACCTCCACGGTGGCGGATTTCTATTTCCTTTATGTGAAGACCGGACAATATGATGCCGGCCTTTCTGAGTAAGGAGGGGAATATGCTGGAGATTCGGATGACCGGTCATTCCCACGATTATCCCGTATGTGACGTGGTGCGGCTTCTGACAGGGGTGATCCCCCAGAGTTCAGAAGGACATGTATCTGCGCAGGTTCCCTTTGATGCGGTGATCGAAAGCCGCGTGATCCCGGGGAAGGAAGTGGTGACGGAAGTCCTGAGCGGATTTCCGGATCTGCCCGCCGAAAAGCGCTGTATACGGGAAATGCTCCTTGGCCCGGAAAACCTAGTGACGAAAGATGGACTTCCGGTTTCCCGGGAAGTGAAGCGTCAGCTTTATGCGCTTCTTTGCGATGCATTGGATAAGAAGTCTCCCTGGGGATCGCTTACGGGGATCCGGCCGACACAGGTGGCATCCGAGCTTTCCGGCCCGTCTGATCTTACCCGGATCTACGGCGTAAGAGAAGATAAGGCGAAACTTGCATTTGCCACAATGGAAGGGGAGGAGCAGGTCCTTTCTGTTTCCGATCCTGATAGCCTTCACATCTATATCGGCATTCCGTTCTGTCCCAGCCGCTGTGCCTACTGCTCGTTTGTAGCCCAGGAGGCGCCGAGAAAGAGAGAGCTTCTTCCGGCCTATGTGGATGCGGTCCTGAAAGAGATCGATCTGGTGCTGCCTACTATTTCTTTTCCGATCGAGACTCTTTATATCGGAGGCGGTACGCCCACGGTATTAGATGAGGAACTGTTTTTCAAATTGATCAAAGGCATCTTTTCCCATGAAAAACTTAAGGGCCTTAAGGAAGTATGCGTGGAAGCGGGGCGTCCGGATACCATTACGGAAGGAAAGCTTCAGACTCTTTTATCCTGCGGCATTACAAGGATCTGCATCAATCCCCAGACGCTCTGTAACGAGACACTGGCCAGAGTGGGAAGAAAGCACACGTCGGAAGATTTCGAGAGTGCATTTGCCATGGCAAAAAAAATGGGATTTTCTGTGATCAATACGGACCTGATCGCGGGCCTTCCGGGAGAAAGCGCGGAAGAGTTCTGTGAATCGTTTAGGCGGATCATCACGCTATCACCGGAAAACATCACAGTGCATTCCCTGTCGAAAAAGCGCCGTTCGGACCTTTCCAGGGAAGAGATCGTCAGGCTGGAGGAAGAGGACCTTTCGAAAATGGAAGTGATGCTCGGATATTCCTACCGGGCGTTGTCGGAGGCAGGATATAAACCTTATTACCTTTATAAACAGAAGGATACACTGGGCGGGCATGAAAATGTGGGATACCAGAAAGGGGATACTCCCTGTATTTATAACGTGGCCATGATGAGTGACCAGAGATCGGTCCTGTCTTTTGGCGCCGGCGGCATGAGCAAGCGCATTTTCCCGCAGGACGGAAATCACGTGCGGATCGAGCGCTGCGCCTGCATTAAAGAACCGACACAGTATATCCGGGATGTGGAAGAGATGGCGAAAAAGAAGATCTCATTCTTTTCCGAATAGAAAGTTTTTTTCATGACTTGTCAAAACCGGGGACTATCGGTATAATAGCAAGGCATTATCGAGGTGTAGCGCAGTTGGTAGCGTACGTGCTTTGGGAGCATGGGGTCGCAGGTTCGAACCCTGTCACCTCGACCAGAAATGAGAAGTCCTTTCCTGAAAAGATTTTCCGGGAAAGGGCTTTTTATTTTCTTTCGTGACGGGATTCTCACTTGCTTTTCCTATTCATTAGTATATAATGACTTTGGTGTTCATTTTTGAAAAGAAGAAAAACGAAAATGAACACCGTGTATTTATTTCTGAAAGAGTGGAGTGGATCGGGCAAAAGCCGTTCATTTCCCACAGCATGAGATGAAAAAGGAGAACAGTATGGAGGCATTGAGCCGAAAACAGTTTGGGATCCTGGTGGCGATGATCGAAGCGAAAACAGCGCTGACACAGCGCGAACTGGAATCGGTCACCGGTTTTTCCCTGGGAACGATCAACAAAGTGATCAAGGAATTAAATGAACTGGGCCTTGTAGAAAACGGTCAGGTGACGGAAAAGGGCGTGGAGGCATTGGAGCCGTATCGCGCCAAGCGGGCCGTGTTCATTGCGGCCGGTTTCGGATCCAGAATGGTACCGATCACGTTAAATACACCGAAGCCGCTGGTCCGTGTTCACGGAAAGCGGATCATCGACACGCTTCTGGATGCCTGCCTGGAGGCGGGGATCGAAGAGATCTATATTGCCAGAGGATATCTGGCGGAGCAGTTCGATCAGCTTCTTTACAAGTATCCGAATATCCATTTTCTGGAAAATCCGGTCTATAACGAGGCGAATAATATCAGCTCCGCGGTTCTGGCCAGAAATCTTCTGTCCAATGCCTACGTGTTTGAGGCGGACCTTCTGCTTTCCAATCCGAAGATCATTACGAAATATCACTATACTTCCGACTTCCTGGCCATCCCGAAAGACCGGACCGATGACTGGTGTTTCGTGGTCAAGGACGGCGTGATCCGTGAGGAGAAAGTCGGCGGGGAGAACTGCTGGCAGATGGTAGGTATCTCCTACTGGAATCAGGAAGCGGGAGAAAAGCTCGCCGAGGATCTTCCGAAGGTCTACGAAGGCCCGGGAGGAAAAGAAAGATATTGGGAGCAGGTGCCTCTGGTGTACTGCAAAGACAACTATAAAGTGGAAGTGCGCGAGTGCAAGGAAGAAGATATCGTGGAGATCGATACTTTCCGTGAGCTTAAGCAGATCGATCCGTCTTACGACGTGTGATAGAAAAGGAGAAAAGTATGGAACCTGTAAAAAGAAATGTGCTTTTAAATCCGGGTCCGTCGACCACGACAGATACCGTCAAGTATGCCCAGGTGGTACCGGACATTTGTCCGCGTGAAAAGGAGTTTGCAGGACTCATGAAGGGCCTTCGCGAAGATCTGGTACGTGTGGTACATGGTGATCTTCAGAAATATACTTCTGTTTTGTTCTGCGGTTCGGGTACGATCAATATCGATATCTGCATCAACTCGCTCCTTCCGGAAGGAAAGAAGGTGCTGGTCATTAATAACGGTGCGTATTCCACCCGTGCCGTGGAGATCTGCCAGTACTACGGTCTTCCGCATATCGACCTGAAGTTCCCGGTGGATGAGCGTCCGGATCTGGCAGTCGTGGAAGAGACGTTGAAGAATAATCCGGATATCGGGCTTGTTCATATTACCCATAATGAGACCGGTACGGGTCTTCTGAATCCGATCCGTGAGATCGGTGCGCTGGTCCATAAGTACAATGCGATCTTTACTGTAGATACCACCAGTACATATGCAATGCGTCCGATCGATATCGAAAAGGACAACATCGACTTCTGCATGGCTTCTGCCCAGAAGGGATTGATGGCCATGACCGGTCTTTCTTTCGTAGTCGGTAACCGTGCGATATTGGAAGCATCGAAGAATAATCCGAAGAGAAGTTACTACTGCAACCTCTATCTGCAGTATGAATGCTTTGAGAAGACCGGGGAAATGCACTTTACTCCGCCGGTGCAGACGATCTATGCGACTCTTCAGGCTCTGAAGGAATACTGGGCAGAAGGAGAAGAGGCAAAATGGGCCCGTCATACCCGCGTTTTCAATGCGATTAACGAGGGGCTGGAGGAACTGGGATTCCGTCAGGTGATCAAGCCGGAATGGAGAGCCGGACTTGTGTCTTCCGCGATCTATCCTAACGATCCCAACTGGAGCTTTGAGAAAGTACATGACTATTGCTACGAGCGTGGTTTTACCATCTATCCCGGTAAGATCTCCACGACCAATACATTCCGCCTTTGCGCACTGGGTGCCATCGATGCGCCGGATATCGCGGATTTCTTCAAGGTATTCCGTGAGGCCCTCGATACATTCGGCGTGACCGTACCGGTCAAGTACTAAGAAGAGACGACAGTGCATTTCAAGAAGAATAGGAGAGAAAAATGAAAACCGTTTATACATGTTTCTGTACTGATGTGATCCACGAAGGTCACCTGAATATTCTGAACGAAGCAAAGAAATTGGGCCGCGTGATCGTTGGCTGCCTTTCCGACAAGGCGCTGATCCGCTACAACAAGTTCCCCACCATTTCCCAGGAGGAGAGAGTGAAGCTCTACAGATCCCTTCCGGGCGTGGAGGAAGTGGTTATCCAGGAGCAGATGCACTATGGTGATGTCATCACCTTGATCCACCCGGATTACATCGTGCACGGCGATAACTGGAAGACAGGCCCGGAAAGCTCCATCCGCGAACATGTGGAGAAGCTTCTTTCCGCTTACGGCGGACAGCTGGTCGATGTGCCTTATACCTATAACGAGAAGGTAAAGAAGATCGACATGCAGCTTCGTGAGAAACTGGCTATGCCGGAATATAGAAGAAAGCGTCTTCGCCAGCTTCTGGAAATGACTCCGGTTGTAAAGACCATGGAAGCCCACAGCGGTCTGACCGGCCTTATCGTGGAAAAGACGGTTGTGGAGCACGAAGGCAAGCTCGATCAGTTCGACGCCATGTGGGTCAGCTCCCTGTGCGATAGTACTGCAAAGGGTAAGCCGGACATTGAGCTCGTAGATATGACTTCCCGTTTTAGAACCATCGAGGATATCACCGAAGTTACTACAAAGCCGATCATCTTCGACGGTGACACTGGCGGACTTACCGAGCATTTCGTATATACCGTGCGAAGCCTGGAAAGACTGGGTGTATCAGCTGTGATCATCGAGGATAAGACGGGACTTAAAAAGAACTCTCTGTTTGGTACGGAAGTTCAGCAGACCCAGGCCACCATTGAAGAATTCTCCGCCAAGATCGCGGCAGGTAAGAAGGCACAGCTCACAGATGACTTCATGATCATCGCCCGTATCGAGAGCCTGATCCTGGAGCGCGGCATGGAAGATGCCCTCAACCGTGCATTTGCGTTCGTAAAAGCCGGCGCCGACGGTATCATGATCCACAGCAGAAAGAAGGATCCTTCGGAGATCTGCGAGTTCTGCGATAAGTTCCGTGCGGAAGATCCGAAGACTCCGATCGTTGTCGTTCCGACAAGCTTCAACAGCATCACGGAAGAAGAACTGGCTTCTCATGGCGTCAATATCGTCATCTACGCCAACCAGCTGACCCGTTCCGCTTTCCCGGCCATGCAGCAGACTGCGATGGATATCCTGAAGAATCACCGCGCGAAAGAAGTGGATGACCGCCTTATGTCTATCAAGGACATCATCACACTGATCGACGAGATCTGACCGCCATCTTTGAACATGAGATAAAGGAGCAATAACATGAAGGTAGAAAAACTTGTTGAGATCATCGGCGCCGATTTTTATACCGGTGTACCGGATTCCCAGTTAAAAGCACTTTGCAATTATCTGATGCATACCTATGGCATCGATCCGCATCACCACGTGATCGCGGCCAATGAAGGTAACTGTACCGCGCTGGCG
>CADBGD010000036.1 GCA_902794115.1 Oscillospiraceae bacterium | reverse complement strand
AAAGTCATAAGCAACATTTTCATCATTTGCTAAGAATACACCGAACTTACTTTCATCTTCAGTTCCTTCATAATCCCAGAACTGTTTACGTGGTCTTTTTCCACCAAGACCAAATTTTTTGATATATTTTATATAGCAAGAAGGGGTTGCATGATAAAGAACAGCTGGAATGTCTCCAGTTTCTTCAACTAGACGATAACCTGCATTCTTTAAGATTTCTTTTGCTTCATCAATCTGCATATCTTAATCCAAATATAAATCATCCAAAACAGTTTTAGCAACAAATTCGGCTTTCAAATGTCCATCCCAGCCAGTTTTTATGTAATCATTTATTTCATCTTTATGTTCATTATAGAATTTATAAAATTCTTCTTTACTAGAAAATTCCACATAAATGTTATGATATACATCATTAAAATACTTATCTGGAACATCTTGATTATCACCTTCAGCAAGAAAACCAGCATTCTTTAAAATCTGTTTTGCTTCAGTTAGCTTCATATCACTTTGTTTCAATGATTCTTCAACTTTCTCGTTTAATTTATCTACGACTTTCTGGCTGTCTTCTTCTGCCACGAAGCCTTCCAGTATGAAGGTCTTGTTAGAGAAGAGGATCTTTCCGAGCATGTCGTATTTTTCCCGTCTCATATTCAGATAATCGGATAGGAAATACAGATCATCCAGCTTTCCGCTGTACTGCTGCAGTTTTTCACGGGACTCGGAAATCGTGTTTGTCGCTTCCTCGATGCGCTTGCTTAAGCGGCCGATACGGACTTCCGGCGGATGCTTGGTGGGATCAGCCGGGGCGGTAAAGGACATGCGGCGCAAAGTGGCCAGAACTTCATCATAATCTTTCTTATGTACCATAAAGCAGGCACAGGTCTGATCCGGCGCAGTATGCACGATCTCGGTATAAATGTCCGGGATCTTCAGTTCTTCTTTAGAAGTGATGCCCTTAAGTACCGCTTCGGATTCTTTCATGGCCGAATACTGACGGCAGAATTCCTCATAGAAAGAAGCTTCTTCATACGCTTCCGGGAACTGTCCGACGATACAGCAGGTCTTAGAGGACCCCTCATACTGCATCGGAATATCCAGTTTCTCCCAGGGGAGAATGGCATCCAGCTGATGACGGGTGTGAGTCCTGACGGTCTTTTCCGATGCGATCTTACGGTCCAGTGCCTCGATGTCATAGACGATCTTCATGGTCTCGTCAATGTCGGCGGCACGCTTTTTAAACTCTTCGAAAGATATCTCCTGTCTTCCGGCGAATCCGGATAGAAAAGGCTTCTTTTCGTGGGAGAATTCTTCAACTAAGGAAATGGCGTGATCGACTGTCGCCGAGGTCTTTTCCAGCTGGGAAAGACTGGCCTTGGCCGGGAAAAGCGCCAGTTCATCGGTCACATCTTCATCGTAACGTTCGGTAACATCAACGGTACCCAGTCTCTGCAGAAGCTCCACGATCTTCTTTGCGTCCTCCTGCATGGCGATGATCTCGATGTGTTTCATGGGAAGAATGGCCATATGCGTCTTACCTTCCCATCAGAATATTCATAGCGGCGGTAATGGCCGCTTCACGGTTTGGCTCGGCATCGTCACGCATTTTCTCTGCGGTCTTTTCCGCAGCAGAGTCGCTGGCGGAAGACTCGGACGAACCGTCTTCTTTGTGCTTTTCGTAAAGGGCGGCGACTCTCTTTCTAGCTGAAGAGAGGGCTTCCTGGTATTCGGATTGGGCTTTCTTCTGGGCCTGGGCCAGAATATCATCGGCTTTGGCTCTGCCTTCCTGCTCGATCTCGGCGGCTTTCTTTTCCGCTTCCAGAATGCGATTTACTTGTTCTGAGGCCATAAAGGGTTCCTTTCCGAAAAACCAATTTTCCACATCTACATCATTGTTCCTATTTTCACATAGGAAAATGGAGAAATCAAGTACATATTTGTGCAAGATGTTCAAATTTTGACAGTCAAAAAGCATTCATATTTTCCGGCGCGAAATGCACTGGTGAAGGGGAACGTAAAAACAGGAAAATAGGACATGAGAATGGCAGTAATATACGAATAATATACATATACTAAAAGGCCGCTGTGCTACAATATTGCGGGGATTTACCAATTCTTAATAATTGCTTTGCGATTGATTTGGGATTGATTTCTAAAATGAGAGAGGATGAAACGAGAGAGCCGGGCTTCAAATGACAGCAGGGGGATCGTTCATCCCAAGAAAATAAGTTACAAGGAAGTTTTTTTGTAGGAGGAGTAGTTATGTTAAAAATCGAGCATCTGACCAAGACCTATCCGGGAGGAAAAGTAGGCGTACAGGATCTGACACTGGAAGTAAAGCCGGGTGAGATCTACGGCTTTATCGGCCACAATGGTGCCGGTAAGACGACAACGATCAAGGCAGTAGTCGGTCTTCATAAGTTTGAGCAGGGCACGGTCACCATCGATGGCGTGTCCGTGATCGACGATCCGCTTCATGCCAAATCGATCACTGCCTATATTCCGGATAATCCGGAACTGTACGATAACCTTACCGGAATGCAGTTCCTGAATTTTGTTGCGGATATTTTCAAGGTGCCGAAGAGTGAACGTAAGGGCCGGATCGAAAAATATGCAGATGAGCTGGAGATCCGTTCCGCGCTGAATAATCAGGTGGCTTCCTACTCCCATGGTATGAAGCAGAAGCTGGCCATTATCGCCGCTTTCATTCACGAGCCGAAACTTCTTGTTATGGACGAACCTTTCGTCGGACTGGATCCGAAGGCGGCTTTTTCCGTAAAGCAGATGATGCGTGAATTCTGTGACAAGGGCAATGCGATCTTCTTTTCCACCCACGTACTGGAGGTGGCCGAGAAGCTTTGCGACAAGATCGCCATCATCAAGGGCGGCCGGCTGATCGCCAGCGGCACGATGGAAGAAGTCAAGGGTGATTCTTCACTGGAAGAAGTCTTCCTGGAAGTTACCGAGGAGGCTCACTGATATGCGTACATTATTGATTCTGCTTCGTACCAATTTCCTTTCCTTGGTAGGAAGCTATCGTAAGAAGGGAACCGTCAGCGTCATCGCGGCAACGGTCGGACTGGTTGTTCTGGGCCTTTTTATGATCGCCATGTTTGCCATCATCGGTGGCTCCACCACCTTTATCCTTGTGGAAAAAGACCTGGCAGAGTTCGCTATTTTCCTTTCGGTCGGCCTGAGCCTGGTCATCGCCCTGATGTTCGGTGTGACCAACTCCACCCGTGATGCCAGAGGCAACGATACGGATATGCTTCTTTCCATGCCGATCCCCAAGAGCGCCATCGTTCTTTCCAAGCTTTTAGGATTGTACCTTCTGGATGTGCTTTGTGCACTGGTTATGCTGGTTCCGACATATCTGATCGTATGTCTGGTGGGCGGCCACTCGTTCGCCTTGTTTGCCAGAGGCATGGTCTTCGCGTTTTTACTTCCGGCACTGCCGCTGTTCATTTCTCTTCTTTTCAGCGCCTTGATCACGTATCTGAAAAAGGCGACGAAATTCGGACAGATCTTTTCTACTATCGTATCGATGGCAGCTATCTTTCTTTACATGATCGTTGTTCCGAATATCTCTTCCTATGCGAATAACATGAATATTTCTCATGCGGAGTCGGTTACCAAAATGAAGCAGATCCTGCCTTTTTACTGGATGACAGAGGCAGTCTATAGTGGCGACCTGTTCTGTGTGGCCATGACACTTCTGATCACGCTGATCCCGCTGTTCTTTGCCGTATACATCCATACCCGTGGTTTAAACGGCAGCAATTTCCATGCGGATAACTCGAAGAAGGCGCTGTCTTTCAAGTCCTCTTCAGTGAGAAAGGCTTCCATCATTATGGAATTGAGAAGATATTTCTCTTCTTCCAACTACGTTATGAATACACTTTTCGGCACCCTTATGCTCCTGGGCCTGGTAATTTTCTTTGCCATTAAGGGCACGGGCGGACTGTCCGGACATTTCCTGACGGAAACGGACGGAGAAACAGTGGATCTTCTTGAGCGTATGCTTCCGTCCATATGGGCGGCCTGCGGGGCAATCTTTATTAATTTCTTCGCCTGCATGACCTACACGACGCCTTCTTCGGTATCCATCGAAGGAAAGCGGATCTGGCTGTCAAAGACACTTCCGATTCCCACAAAGGTGATCCTGCAGTCGAAGATCGCTGTCAGCCTTCTGATCTATCAGCCGGTCTCCATTATCTGCTGCATCATCATTTCCATTGTCACAAAGTGCGGGATCCTCGGATGCCTCCTGATGATCATTCTGACATCTTTGTTCCAGCTTCTGACTTCCCTGGTGGGCTTGATCTTCGGCTTGATCTATGCCCGTCTTGACTGGACAAATGAAGCCCAGGTCGTAAAGAGCGGATTTGCTGTAGTACTGACCATGGTCATCTGCTTTCTTCTGGCGATTCCCTTCACGGTTGCCAGTGTGGCCGGCATCATTATCCACCAGAATACACTCATGTATCTGATCCTGGGCGGAGAAGTGATCCTGATGGCAGGACTTTGTGCAGGTGCTTATGCTATAATTACTCACTACGGGGTAAGAAAGTATGAGTCTCTGAACGGCTGATACAAAAACATAGATATAAAGATTGCCCCAATTAAAGGAGCTTACAAGATGGACCTTTTTCATCGGGCACAGGAACCGGAGGAGCGGGAGCTTCAGTGGATCAAGCCATTCGACAGCCGGATGGCGGAGATCACGCAGCTTCAGCAGAAATCCGAAACCTGTCCCAAGGAGATGAAGAAGGTCTTTCTTTCTGCCTGGGGAGAACTGGCTTCCCAGGTGAAGGTCCATCAGAAACTGGCCGCCCAGATCATCTCTTCCGGCCTTCCGTTAAAGGTCTACTATAATCTGGTACTGGACACAGATCTCGGATCCGGTACGGCGGATTTTCTGTTTCTTTCGGATGAATATATCGTCGTAGTGCTTTTGAAAAAGAAAGAGCATATCGAATGGGACCGTTACGACACGCGCTTTTCACGGGCTCCCGGTGCAGTGGATGCCGGAAATGCGGAAAACGCGGCGGGTATCGTGGCGGAGCATCTTCTGGACTGCCGCGTTCTTTCGAGAAAAGAACTGATGCGGGTAGTTCCTGTCCTGATCGATGATGAGGAGGCTGAAATGAGCGGCTCTTCCCGTCCTGTCGGCAGGTCGCTTCTGTTTCCGGATATTCATGAGACCGTGCGGGTCCATCCGGATGTTTTCGGCCACTGGCTGGAGACGAATTGCGGGATCAGTGAGAAGCGGGGCCTGACGGAACTCAAACAGCAAAAGATCATCGAAGCCCTGGAAGCAATGGGCCGATAAGGCCCGACAGTTTACAGAACGGACATAAAATAGACGTATTTTTGTCCGTTTGTTATTTTTATCCGCTAAATTTATTCAAATCTTCCCCCGATAATAGAGTCAAGAGGTCACTACTGGGGACAAGGAGACCTGATGACAATCCCGAAGGGGGGGACTGAGGATGACAAAGTATTTAGTTACCGGAGCTACCGGTCAGATCGGAAATACCATTGTTCGCATGTTGCTGGATAATCAAAAAGACGTCCGGGTACTGGTTCACCCGGAGGAAGACACGACACCATTGGCCGGTCTTCCTGTAGAAGTCAGTTATGGCGACATCCTTGCCAAGGATTCTCTGAAGGACTTCTTCGATCTGGAAGAACCTCGTGAAGCAATTCTGATCCATGCGCAGGAGAGAAATGTTATCTCTGAAAAGACCGACCTGATGGTCAGAAAAGTCAATGTGCACGGCACGATGAATATCACTGACACATGCGTAAAGAAGAAGATCGGCAAGCTGATCTATATCGGATCCGCCCGAGCGATCCCGCTTTCTGAGAATAATTCCGAGCCGGTCAAAGATGTCACTTTCTTCGACCGTAACCGGGTGGTCGGTGACTATGCAAAGTCCAAGGCGGAAGCCACGCAGTATATCCTGGACAAGGTTTCCTTGAACGGATTGAATGCGGTGATCCTGCTTCCTTCTCTGGTACTGGGACCCTATGAATATGGCAATTCGGACGTGCTGAGTCTGATCCGCGATTATCTGTCCGGCGACCTGAAGGTCACGATCCCCGGCGGCGTGGATTTCACCGATGTCCGTGACGTTGCATCCGGTGTACTGGAAGCGGCGGAGCACAGTGAAAAGGGAACCTGCTACATCCTCTCGAACACCTACGTAAGTACTCAGGACTTCCTGCATAATCTCCACGAGATCACAGGTAGAGAAGAGGTCACCAAGACCGTGCCGAACTGGCTTCTCAGCGGCAAGGGCATTGCCCAGCTCTACTATAAGATCACGAAGAAGGAGAACCCGAAAGATAAATATGGTCCGTTCACCTCGCCGGAGCCGCTGTACCGCAGCGAGCGTGCGGCTGAGGAACTCCACTATTCCCCGCGCGATCTGCGTGCTTCTTTGGAGGATACCATCGACTGGGTAGAGAATAACCAGCCCATCGAAAATCCTCTCGACAAGAAGGAGAAAGAAAAAGACAGTAAGCGTTCCGGGAATACAAAGAAAGCCAGTTCCGGCTGATAATAACATTGCAAGCACCCCTAATTAATCCTCTACTTCCTTGTTCCAGAAGACTGCATCAGAATTCATTCCGATGCAGTCTTCGTTATTTCCCGCATTTTGATAAATAAGAAGAGAAAGAACGCGGCAAATGTGGTATAGTAGAAGTGCGCGAAAAAGCACGATTTCAAATGGATAAAGGAAGTGTGTCACTATGCCGAAGACAGCAATGCTGGTCGTGGATATGCAAAATGCATTGATTCTGGAACACCCGTACGATGAAAAGAGACTGATCAAGACGATCTCCCAGATGGAACAGATCTGCAGAGATAAAGGAATCGAAGTGATTTTTATCCGGCATGAGGACAATACACTGGTTCCGGGAGAGAACGGATTTGAGATCTACAGTAAGGTCGCCCCGGAAAAAGACGAGAAGATCTTCAACAAGAAATACAACAGTGCATTTCGCAAAACAGGACTTCGCGAATACCTTCAGGAGAAGGGCGTGGAGCGGCTGATCGTAACCGGCATGCAGACGGATTTCTGCGTGGATGCCACCATTAAAGCGGCATTTGAATACGGCTTTGATGTTATCGTTCCTCGTGGCGGACATACCACATTCGATAACCGCTATCTGTCCGGTGAGGAACTTTATCACTACTACAGCTACGAAATCTGGAATCACCGCTATGCGCAGGTGATGTCCGTGGATCATATTGAGGAGTGCTTATGAAATCACAGTTTTTTCCCTACGATGCGACCTGGGTACGTGCGCAGCATTTTCATTACTATGCCAAGATGTTCCCGACCAATATCTGCCTGAACCGCAGACTGGATGTGACGGAACTGGTACCGGCCATCGAGAAAAAAGGATACCGTCAGGATGTAGTATTCTACTATCTGGTGACCAAGGCCATCAATAATCAGGGCGAACTGAGCGTGGCCTATAAAGACGGTCAGATCGGCTGGTGGAACTATCTGAATCCTGCCTATCCGGTATTTCATGAAGACGACGAGACCTCGACGATCCTTTGGACCGAGTACGACGATGACTTTACTGTATTTAACGAAAAGTTCCTGGCGGACCTGGAAAAATACGGAAACAGCAAGGGTGTATTTGCCATGAAGGGCATGCCCCCGACGAACAGCTATAACGTTACATTTAATCCCTGGTTCTCCTTTGACGGATTCTCGGTGGATCTGCATGACACGAGAGATTATTTCTTCCCGACCGTAGACATGTGCAAGATCATGGAGGAGAACGGACGGCTGTATCTGCCGATCGCCATCTCCGTACACCGGGCGGCGACGGATTTGATCCATCTGAAGAAATTCTTTGACGATATCGAGAGCTATTTCCCGATGTTTACGCAGGGCTAAAGGACAGATGATATGACCCGAGCCCTGATTGCCATGAGCGGCGGAGTGGATTCTTCTCTTGCGGCGAAGATCATGCTGGAGAGAGGATTTGACTGCGTAGGCTGCACCATGAAGCTCTACAGTAATGAAGATATCGTAATCAAAAATGCCAAGACCTGCTGTTCTCTGGACGACGTGGAAGATGCCCATGCGGTCTGCCGGCAGCTGGGGATCCCGTATCACGTGTTTAATTTCAAAGAGGAATTCCGGCAGCAGGTCATCGACAAATTCGTCAACTGCTATGAGCACGGAAGAACTCCGAATCCCTGTATCGACTGTAACCGTTTCCTGAAATTCGGAAAACTTTATGAGCGCGCGCAGGTTCTGGACTGCGACCTGATCGTGACGGGACATTATGCCCGGATCGTGGAAAAAGACGGGCGCTTTCATCTTCTGAAAGCACTGGATGACACCAAGGATCAGAGCTATGTTTTGTATTCCCTGACTCAGGAGCAGTTATCCCACACCATGTTCCCGCTGGGCGATCTGAAAAAGACACAGGTGCGCGAAAAGGCCATGGATGCCGGCATGATCAATGCGGAAAAGAGAGAAAGCCAGGACATCTGCTTTGTGCCTGATGGAGACTATGTGGCGTTCCTTCGAAAATACACCGGAAAAGAATATCCGAGCGGTGATTTTGTGGACATGGAAGGAAATGTTCTTGGTACCCATAAAGGAATCGTCTGCTACACCCCGGGACAGAGAAGAGGTCTGGGACTTGCCCTTCCGGCACCGATGTATGTATCCCGCCTGGATGTGGAAAATAACCGTGTGATCCTGGTTTATGAAAAAGATCTCAAGAGTACGGAAACACTGGTGGACGATGTAAACTGGATCTCCGGAATGGTTCCGGCTGAACCTGTCCGTGTTCAGGCCAAGACCCGCTACCGCCAGAAAGAACAGTGGGCAACAGCGTACCCTCTCGACGACGGAAAAGTCCGTCTGGTCTTCGACGAACCCCTTCGGGCAATCACGCCCGGACAGGCAGCAGTCTTCTATGATGGCGAAGAAGTATTGGGCGGGGGAACCATTATCTCTTGAGAGAGCAAATAGTTGGAGAAATGAACCGGCGATGGTCCTCGGAGCAAAAGCTCCTGCGGAGGCGCCTTTACCATTTCTCCGGGTAAATCTGTTCTTCGAATCCAACCTTCCGATGCTGTCCTCGGACTTCACCTTTCGAATCCAACCTTCCGGCACTGTCCTCGGGTCTTCGACCCTGCGGAGGCGCCTTCAGGTTGATTCGAAAAAACTAGAGAAGGGGCAGCCCTTTCATCTGACTTTCGAATCTTTCCTCACGAGGAATTATCCTGTAGGAGCCTCCTCTCGCTAAAAAGTTGCTTTCTGCGGAATTATCCTCCGCCCGATCCCCGAATCTTTCTCCCTGCGAATCAGCTGTCTGCTTCTGTTTTTCGAAACTTTCCTCCTGCGAAATTTCCTGCAGGAGCCTCCGCAGGGTCGAAGACCCGAGGACAGATCCGAAAGGAAATTCCGCAGAGATGAAAGCAACGAATACAGCTTCGGAAGTTGGATTCGCTGGGAGAAAAGCGTCGAGGACAGCTCCGCAAGGATAATCTCGTAGAATAAAAACCTTACAGCGAATGTAAGTGGTCTTTCGTTTTGCCTTGCCTTAGTATAGTGATGTAAGCGGTACGTCATGCTTATAGATTCAACAAGTGCTTTTTTAAAGGAGAGAAAAATGGATCCTGTATTAAAGATCGATTCACTGAAGAAAGTTTATGGTAAAGGGGAGAATAAGACCTGTGCCTTGAATGGTATCAGTTTTCAGGTGATGCCGGGTGAATTTCTTGGCATCATGGGTGCGTCAGGTTCGGGAAAGTCCACGCTTCTGAATTGTATTGCAGCGGTGATCGCGCCCAGTTCCGGGTCGATCGAAATGAACGGTAAAGAGATCAGTAAGCTGTCGGGTAAGAAACTTGCCGAGTACCGGGGAAAAGATATGGGTTATCTTTTCCAGAATTTTGAACTGATCGATAATCTGACAGGAAAAGAAAATATCCTGCTTCCGGTTTCCCTTCACGGCGGAAATGAAAAGATGTGTGCCGATCGTCTGGAGAAACTGTCTTCCTATCTGGAGATCAAGGAGATCCTGAATAAGTTCCCTACCCAGATGTCCGGCGGTGAGAAGCAGCGGATCGCAGCGGCCCGTGCTTTGATCCTGAATCCTGGCATGATCCTCTGCGATGAACCGACCGGTGCATTGGATTCGAAAAATGCCAAGTCTCTGATGACAAAGCTTTCCGGACTGAACCGGGAGGAAGAAGCCACGATCCTGATGGTCACCCACGATTCCAATGCGGCAAGTTTTTGCAGCCGTGTCATTTTTATTTCGGACGGTACGCTTTTCCACGAGCTCCGGAGAGAAGAGGGCGAGGCGCAGAAAGCCTTTTATGACCGCATCCTGAAAGTGCTGGCCCAGCTGGGAGGAGGCGTTGGAAATGTTCTCTAAAATGGTATTCCGCAACAGCGTTCGAAGCCATAAAGAGAATGCACTCTTTATGAGTTCGCTGATCATTTCGATCATAGCGTTTTATGTGGTGCTTTCCCTTTCCAGCCAGGATGTGATGCGGTATCTGAAGACGCTGGAAAGTGAGGCGATCCAGAAACTGTTCGCCATGATCGGTGTGCTTTATGGATTTACACTGTTCATTATTTTCGCGCTGGTATTCTTTGCCAGCCGCTTCCAGATCGAACGGCGGAGCCATGAGTTCGGTGTCTATATCATGATGGGCATGAAAAGATCGAAACTCTTTTTCATGCTCCTTCTGGAAGATCTCAGCAGCAGCCTGATCGCCCTTTTGGTGGGGCTTCCGGTGTCGGTGCTGGTCACGGAAGTCATCAGTCTGCTGACGGTGAAAATGGTGGGGATCGGGTTTATGGGACATCAGACCACGTTCTCGCTTCATGCGGTGCTTTTGACGGCCGCCGGATTTGCCGCCGTAAAACTGGCATCGGTGCTGATCCTTTCGTTCCTTCTCCTTCGGAAGGAAGTGGGCACGCTTCTTTCGGATGCGCCGGATAATGTGCGGAAAAAGAACTACCCGGTCATTCAGGCCATACTGTTTCTTCTGGGTGCACTTCTTCTGATCCTGGCCTATAGAAATGGCGTGAGCGGAACGGCCTGGGAGAGAACAACGGCGATGGGGCAGACGGTGCTTCTGGGAATCGTCGGAACGCTTCTTTTGTTCCGCGGCATGCGTTTTCTCATCGGCCTGATCGCCAGAAAGATCCCGGCAGGAAAGCTTCGTGTTTTTACCTTCCGGCAGATCGAAGATACAGTCATCTTTAAGTCCGGCTCGATGGCGATCTGTTCGATTCTGATCCTGGTGGCGGCAGCCTGCCTTGCCGCCGGCATCTCGATCTTCTGTTCTTTTGATCTGTACGATACCAAGCGGGTCGACTATACGCTGACCAATACATTTAACGGCGGGAATACCGATCTGGTGAAAAAGATCGATGAGATCGGTCTTTCCGACAAGTTCTCCTACCTGGGTATTCTTCGGATCAGCCATCCCTACAATGCCGTCGAAGGCAATGACTTTGACAGTGCATTTTCCGGAGAAGGATTTGAAAAAATACGGGACCAGCTGGATCCGGAATTCAAAGGACACTATGAGTACCGGAGACTGGACGGCTTTCCGTTTATGATCCGCCTTTCGGATTTCAATGCACTGATGACGGCGCATGGAGAAGAGGCGATGATGCTTTCGGAAAATGAACTGGGGCTTTACCGGAGTGCGTCTTTTAACGATTCCGAGGAACTGGATAATGAAGCACTGGCGCAAAAACCCCATGTCACACTGGCCGGAAAAGATTTCGTGATGACCGGAAAAGTTCAGAAAGGACCGATCGTGTCAGACTCGTATATCACACTTTCCGGTGCCCTGATCGTGCCGGATGAGACCTTTGATGCGCTGGCGGGAGACAAGACGGAAATCTACGTTAACGGAATTCTGGATCGCAGCCAGTATACCCGTGACACGATGGTGGAACTGTATACGGAGATCAACCGAAAAATGGACCGTTTCGGACTTCCGTACGAGAGCTATCTGTCGAATATGGGCCGGCAGCTGTTCTATCTGGTGGCCGCCAGTTACGTAACGATCTATCTGGCGCTGATCTTCCTGGTGGTGGCCAACACGATCCTGGGCGTGCAGTTCCTGATGGGACAAAAGCGTACGGCCAGAAGATATAAGACGCTGGTGAAACTGGGCGCCGATCACAGTGATCTGTATTCCAGTTCGAAAAAGCAGGTCAACTGGTTCTTCGGCATTCCGATCCTGGTGGCCACGGTAAGCACGTACTTTGCTGTGCGGGCCCTGTTCCAGGGAATCCTGAGCAGCCGGACCAAACTGAATATTTCGGCCATGATCCCCATCGTTGTCGTTGTGGTTGCGGTGTTTGCTCTGGTAGAATATCTGTATATGCATATCGTTAAGCGCTCCAGCTCCCGTTTCCTGGCGACATTGATGACGCCGGAAAGAGAAGAATGATCCCTTTACTTCGGATCTTTCTTCGGGAAATGCACCGGAAGCCTTGACGGGAAAGGTCTTTGGGGAATGAAGCATATTGCCGTTGTGGAAGATGAAAAACTGGTGGCCGACGAGCTGTCACTCATGCTGGAAAAAGAAGGCTACCGTGTTACGGTGGTGACAGACTTTTCCCATGTGACGGAGAAAGTGCTTCAGGCCTGTCCGGACCTTCTTCTTCTGGACCTCAATCTTCCCCAGGAAAGCGGCTTTACGATCTGCCGGGAGATAAAGAATAAAAGCGCGATCCCGGTGCTGGTCTTAACTTCCAGGGATCAGCTGCGGGACGAGATCCAGGCGCTGGAACTGGGGGCGGATGAGTTTCTCACCAAGCCCTACCGGAAGGAAAGACTTCTTCTTCGGATCACAAATGTCCTGAAACGCTACGAAGGCCGGGCCAACCTTTTGGAGGGTCCGGGCTTTCTGCTGGATAAAGGCACCTATACGCTTTTTTACGATGGTACCTCCGTGCTGCTTCCGAAAAACCAGGGAAAGATCCTGGAGACCCTGATGCAGGATTTCGGCCGGACCGTCAGCAAAGAAACTCTATGCGAGGCAGTCTGGGGGACCAGTGATTTTATCGATGAAAATGCACTGCAGGTGAATCTGACAAGGCTGAAGAAGACCCTGACCGGACTTTCCCTGCCGCTGACCGTGGATGCCGAGCGGGGCGTCGGATATGTGCTTCGGAAAACGGAGGAAAAAGCATGAAGCATCTTCTTTCCGTGATCCGATCCCACCTTCTTTTTCTGATCTACGTGCTGGGCGCGGATGTGTTTTTCGCGTTCCTTCTGTGGGTTGTGGACAGCCGCTCGTTTCAGAAGATCAGTCTGCTTCTTTTCCTGTTCAGTGTCCTTTCGTTTCTTCTTCTCTGCGTGATCCTTTCTGTCCGGGAGGACCGGATCGAAAGAGCCCTTTCCGAATATGTCCGGGAGCCGGATGAGACGCATCTGGACCTTCTTCTTTCCCAGCTTCGCGGCGGTGAAAAGAGCCGCGTGGATACGCTCTGCCGCATTATTTCGGAAAAAGAAAATGCCCGGGCAGTGCTTTTCACAAAGAATGAGGATTACGAGGAATATGTGGAAGCCTGGGCCCATGAGGCGAAAACGCCTATCGCGCTTCTGACGCTGATACTGGATAACCAGCGGGAGGAGCTTTCACCTGAACTGATCTATAAGATCGAATATATCCGGGCGAGACTTTCGGGTTCCGTGGACCAGATGCTTCAGTATTCCCGCATTAAGGGCGGAAGAAAGGACTATCTTCTGGAAGCGCTTCCTCTCCGGGAGGTGCTGGAGGAAGTGGTGGAGGAATACCGGCCGCTTCTTTCCGAGAAGAATTTTACGGTGGTCAATGAGGTGGAAAAAGAGACCATCTATGCCGATAAGCGGGCGCTGACGTATATGCTGGGGCAGATCGTCAGTAATGCCATCAAGTACAGCAGCGACGATCCCCGGCTTTGCTTCCGGATGGAAGGGGAGAGGAGACTTTCGATCGAGGACAACGGGATCGGGGTCAAAAAGAGCGATCTTCCCTTTATTTTCGAAAGAGGATTTACCGGAAATACCGGCCAGGCAAGGAAGAAAGCGACGGGCATGGGCCTGTATCTGGTGGAAAAAATCGCCGAAGATATGCATTTTCAATTAAATGTTGCCTCGGAGATAGGAAAAGGCTTTCAAATCGTGGTACAATATCCAGACGTAGGAGCAGAAAAATAGGCTCCGAAGTGGCCTTCGGGCCGAAAAATGATTTTTCTAAAGGAGGAAAAAACATGCTGGAATTACAACATGTGTCGTTCGAAGTAAATGACGACGGCGGCAAAGAGATCCTCCGTGATATAACCTTAACCATTCCGACAGGCAATCTGACCGTGATCACCGGACCTAACGGCGGAGGCAAATCCACCCTGGCCAAGCTGATCGCGGGCATCATCCGCCCGACTTCGGGAAAGATCCTGTTCGATGGAGAAGATATTACGGATATGTCCATTACCGAGCGTGCCAGAAAAGGAATCGGATTCGCTTTTCAGCAGCCGGTGCGTTTCAAGGGGATACAGGTCTTCGATCTGATCCGTCTGGCCACAGGTACAAAGCTTTCTACGGTAGATGCCTGTAAGTATCTGTCGGCGGTAGGTCTTTGCGCCAGAGAATACATCAACCGTGAAGTGAACAGCAGCCTTTCCGGCGGTGAGCTGAAACGTATCGAGATCGCCACCGTTCTGGCCAAGGCCTCGAAGCTTTCTGTATTCGACGAGCCGGAGGCGGGCATTGACCTCTGGAGTTTCCAGAATCTCATCGAAGTGTTCGAGGATATGAGAAAGAACATTTCCGACAGCTCGATCCTGATCATCTCCCACCAGGAGAGGATCCTGAATATCGCCGATGAGATCATTGTGCTCAAGGACGGAAAACTGGAGTGCATGGGTCCGAAGGATGAGATCCTCCCGAAATTAAACGGTACTGACTCGTCCATCAAGGGATGCGGCAAAGGCATCCTGAAGAAGGAGGTGGAGTAATGCTGAATCTGGATGCGGTTTCTGACCGCCTGTTAGAAGAAGTGGCGGACCTCCATAAGGTTCCGGTAGGTGCATTTAACATCCGTGCCAACGGAGAAGCGGTGGCGAGAAATTCCACGGCCAATATCGAGATCGTGCCGAAGACCGAGGCTTCCGGTATCGATATCAGGATCAAGCCCGGCACGAAGAATGAGAGTGTCCATATTCCGGTGGTCATGACGGCCAGCGGCATCAAGGAGATC
Organism: Oscillospiraceae bacterium; assembly: GCA_902794115.1. Lineage (GTDB taxonomy): Bacteria > Bacillota > Clostridia > Saccharofermentanales > Saccharofermentanaceae > Scatonaster. The sequence goes on along the minus strand of CADBGD010000036.1, from coordinate 3,582 downwards.
GTCTATAACGACTTTTATATCGGTGAAGGATCCGATGTGGTGATCGTGGCCGGCTGCGGTATCGATAACTGCGGCCCGAAGGACAGTGAGCATGACGGTATCCACCGTTTCTTCGTCGGAAAAGGCGCGAAGGTCAAATATGTGGAGAAGCATTACGGTTCCGGCGAAGGCACCGGTAAGCGTATCCTGAATCCGGGCACGGAAGTGTACATGGAAGAGGACAGCTTCATGGAAATGGAGATGGTCCAGATCAAGGGCGTGGACGATACTGTCCGTGACACAAAGGCGGAGCTGGCAGCCGGCGCCAAGTTGGTGGTCCGGGAGCGCCTCATGACCCACGGACAGCAGAATGCGGTCAGTAACTACCGCGTGGACTTAAACGGCGACGGAAGTTCCTGCGACGTCGTGTCCCGTTCAGTTGCAAGAGATGATTCCTATCAGAAGTTTGATGCCGTTCTTACGGGAAATGCACCGTGTTCCGGTCATACGGAGTGTGATGCGATCATTATGGATAACGGCCGGATCCTGGCGGTGCCGGGACTGGAAGCCAATGATGTGGATGCGGCACTGGTTCATGAAGCGGCCATCGGTAAGATCGCCGGAGACCAGCTGATTAAGCTGATGACTTTCGGTCTGACCGAGCAGGAAGCAGAAGAACAGATCATCAACGGCTTCCTGAAGTAAGAACAGTTTTTTCGAAACAGACACGAAGGGCGGTTTCATTTGAAACCGCCCTTTTTGCTTTTGGATGCGGATACGGAAAACCGTCACGAACTGGTCCGCACCTGCTTTTCATATTGCGGGGACTTTAACCGCTCGACCATTTTTTCAGAAGGAAGCGGCCGGTCGTAATAGAAGCCCTGGATAATGGATACGCCCATTTTTACTAAGGTGTCCACCTGCTCGGCATTTTCGATACCCTCTGCCACGATCTGCAGTTCCAGGGATTTTGCCATCTTTACGATGTATTCCAGAATGGTCAGATCCTTGGAGTAGTGTTTCTCTACAAAACCCTTATCGATCTTAATGGTATCGAAGGTGATCTCGCGAAGGAGCGTCAGAGAGGAACTGGCACAGCCGAAATCATCGATGGAGACCAGATAACCGTAGGCGTGAAGCGCATCAACGAAGTGCTTCAGGATGAGGATTGGGAATTCATCGGCGGTCTCGGTGACCTCGATCTCGATGAGATGACGGGGGATGCCGCTGTCTTTTACGATCTGGTTAATGCGCTCGACGATGCCCGGATCTGCAAGATTTCTTCTGGAAAAGTTTACGGAGATGGTCGGCGGATTCAGCCCCTGCGCCCGCCATTCGGCCAGGTCGGCGCAGACCCGCTTAAGAATATGCAGGTCCAGATTGCAGATGGAACGGTTCTCTTCCATCAGGGAAATAAAGTGGACCGGAGATACGATGTTGCCGTTGTGATTCCAGCGGGCCAGGGCCTCGGCGCCGCAGAGCGTATGCGTCTCGGCGTTGACCTTGGGCTGGTAGTAGGGCATAAAGTCGCCGTTTGTCAGCCCCTGGAGGATCTCGTTTTCAAATTTTCTCCGGTTATTCATGTCGTTTAGGACTTCTCTCGTCATATGAACCACCGGCTGGTTGGCCTGGGACTTGGCCATGCCCAGCGCGATGGCGGCGCAGGAAATGATCTCTTCGCCATCCATATCGGTGCGGTCGATCTTAAAGACACCGGCACGGGCGGAGATATTTACTGTGACCATGGTCCCTTCGCTCTTGTTATAGAAATTCACCGGCAGACCGGAAAGATTCTTCAGGAATTCTTCCACATGATCGTTTTTTACAACCGCGACGAACTGGTTGCCGTACTGGCGGGCCAGAAGCTCGTCCTTTCTCATGTGGTCCTGAAGACAGAGTGCATAATTAGCCAGGATCACGTTGCCGTTTTCCATGCCGTAGCGCCGGTTAATATCGGAGAATTTGCAAAGGTCGAAGAAGACGGCGGTGTATTCCAGCCGCTTTGACTGATGCTGCATACTGTTGAGCCATTCCACGCAGCCGTGTTCATTGGCAAGACCGGTACGCATCTCGGTCCTGGCCACATGGCGGAGCTCGTTATTTTTACTGATGGTGCCTTCCACGAACATCAGGATCGCGGAAATACCGATACCCATGTTCATGTACGAATAGCCGTAGAAGAATACCTGGAAGCAAAGACCGATGGCCGGACAGATAATATACGAGGATAGTATCAGGAACTGCTGAAGTCCCAGTCTCTTTCTGTTCTCGATCATGATGGATACGACCAGGATCGAGGCGACCGCCGGGAAGAACAGCGAAAGAAGGAATAAAGGTCCTCGGGAATAATTATTCTGCGCATCGATCTCATAGTAGATGTGGGTGAACTGGGAAAGGATGACTAGGCCGAATCCGACTCCGGAAAGGAGAAAACTCAGGACAAACCGGTCACGGGCCGGTGCATTTTTCTTGATGGAAAAGTCTCCGTAGACCCGGTATGACACATAGACCGTATAGACCGGAAGAAGCAGGATACAGGCGGAAAAGACGACAAAATTTGAAAGGTGGCTCATGATGGTATACAGCTGACTGCTGTTTCCGCGATATACATAAGCCAGGGAATCAAAGGCCAGGAGAAGTCCGGCCAGAAGGTTCAAAGACATGAGAGACAGGCGGATCGGCCTGCGCTGATTATCGTTCGTCAGCGCAAGGATAGCCGAAATGAAACAGAATACTGCTTCAAACAGGAGAAACGCGACTTGTGTGGATAACGCATCAATCATATACTCTTCCCTGCCAACCTCATTCCTAATAAATATTATCTTACCTTTTAAAAGTTAAGACAATATGAATATTTCAAGAAAACGTCCGAGAAAAGAAAAAATAAAAAAGATCCGGAAAAGTATTTCCGGATCTTATGGTGGAGCATATGAGGATCGAACTCACGACCTCCAGATTGCGAACCTGGCGCTCTCCCAGCTGAGCTAATGCCCCGAATCACTCCCCTATTATCGGGGTATGCCATTCAAATGTCAAGGCGAATTTTGAAAAGGGGTGTGATATAGTAAGGGCAGAGATTCTCGACCGCGAAAGGGTAGGACAATGAAACTGAAAAGACAGCTCGCCGCGATTTTAAGCTCTGTGGCACTTCTCATAACCTTAGCCGGAATGACCCCGGCCAGTGCATTTCCCGAAGAAGGAACGATCATCATCGACGGAAAGACGTTTACGGTAAACCGTGACTGCAAAGGGGACAACTGGCACTACGAAGCCAAGGAACACACTCTTTTCCTGGAAGGCTACGAGGGACTTTACATCGATCTGGGACCGCAGGAAGAAGGAGTTTCGGTAAATCTTTCCGGCAGTAACAAGATCACATCGAATGTGGATATTCCGGCCCTGATGGCAGATGGCGATCTGACTATCTCCGGAGATGGAACTCTGGAACTGGAAGTTTCGGCCTGCCATTGCGCCGTATATGCGAAGAACTCGGTCCTTACGATCCGGGATACTTCCGTGACGGTCAAAGGAAGCGGGGAAGTATCGGATGCGGCCTACATCCTGATGGCGGATTCCGGCCTTTCTATTTCCAACTCAAAAATC
>CADBGD010000035.1:3474-22381 GCA_902794115.1 Oscillospiraceae bacterium | reverse complement strand
TGACGGTACCGCTTACGAGGACGCCGTCCGCCGGGATCTGCTGGCCGCCGGCAAGATAGAGGATATCTCCCTCTTCCAGTTCGTCCATGGGAACCGTCATGTGCTTTCCGTTTCTGTCCACTTCATAGGAGGACATGGCCAGCACGTTCAGGTTATCCAGTACTTTCTTCGAACGCAGCTGCTGGAAGATACCGATGGCGATATTAAAAAAGATGATCGGCAGGAACGATAAGCTTCGGTAGGATCTGGCGGTGATCAGCAAAATGGCGATGATCAGGAACACCAGGTTAAAGTATGTGAAAACATTTTTCCGGACAATGGACCAGGAAGTCTCTTCTCCCTTTTTCGGCTTCTTTTTCTTCTTCGGCGTAGACGCAGCCGGAGCTTTCACCTCTGTCTCTTCCATTTCCGCCTTGACTTCTTCCGGTTCGGCCTTGCTCTCTTCCGGCTCTGCCTTACTTTCTTCGGGCTCCGTGGATACAGGTGTCACTAAAGCTTCTTCTACTTCCGGGGTATTCTCTTCTATGTCGGTTTTTCTCTCTTCAGGTTCCATTTGTCTTTGATGTGTCTTTCTTTTTGTGGTATCAAATAATTTTACCACATTTAGCGGGAAAAACCAAAGACAGGACGCTAGAACCGGGGCGGTTCCTTCGGAAGAATGGACTTATTGATCTCCAGTCTCCCCTTTTCGCCGAAATCCGGATCAGTAAGATTGAGATTATAGACCAGCGCCGACTCCACACCGGGCTTTAATTCCATGAGGGTCCGGCCGGATCGGTCATACAGAGCCGTCGGGGCCGTCTGGTGCGGGAAAGTGGCATTACTTGTCAGCGTATAGGTCACATTTTCCACGGCGCGGGTACGGACATGGCCGCGGATCAGGTTATAGCGGTCCGGATCTTCTCTGTCGGACACGTCGTAGAAAAGAATGACATTCAGGTCCGTTTTTTCGTGATAAAGCTCTCTGAAATACTCCGGGAAACGCACTTCGAAGCAGATACGGATGCCGACGCGGATCCCGTCTACATCAAATACACCCGGCTCTTCTCCCGCGGAGAAATTTTCTTTGTCCCAGCCCCAGAGCGCTCTTTTACTATAGCGCTCCACCTGGCCGCCGGGAGTAAAGACGAGGGCAGTGTTATAAAAGACTTCTTCAATGGCCGGCGCATCGCCCATCAGGGGCGCATCCCACAGGGCGCACTCTTCTTTTACGATGGTGCCCACCAGCACGTAGATATCGTGGCACCAGGCCGCTTCCGCGATCTGGGAGTGTGCTTTTTCCACGGCTTCATAATCGATGGCGCGGGAGGAATCCACATCTCTCGGAGGATAGCCGGTGACGGCGCATTCCGGGCAGACTAAAAGACGCACGCCGCCCTTGGCTGCGCGGTCGATGGCGCGCAGGATATGGGCACAGTTCTTATTCACATCTCCGCTTATCGGAAACTGATAGGACGCGATCTTCATGCTGATTCCTTTACTCCTCTAAGTTCCTCTACTTCTCGATTTTACTTAAGCCACTTCTCGCCCAGGTACACATGCTTACAAAGCCCGCCTGATGTCAGCGCAAATTTCAGCGCTTCCCGGATGTTATAGTCGGTCTCCCGGGTCAGGGTGTTATAAAAAGCGCCCATGACCAGTGACTTTGTATATTCTTCCCAGGAAGAAAACAGTCTCCGGCACTCATCCACGGCGAAAAGATAGGTCTGGGCAAGTTCTTCTTTCGTCAGAAGATCCGCCGCATACATAAGTCTAGAAAGGCCGATGATATCGTTATAGTCCCAGGCAGCAAGGCCGGATGCCGGGATAAATTCACCCATATCTTTCAGGTACTGCTCGGTCACTTCCCAGCGGGTCCGCTGGCGGACATCGAGGCGGTCCACCGGGAATTCCTTTTTCCCGGACATATGGTTCTGCACATCCACGATCAGCGGCGCCAGACGGTGCTCGCCGAAATATTTCTGAAGGGTGGGAAGATCCGTGATGTTCGATCTGTCCTTTAAAAGCTTTCGGATGGAATCTTTCTTATCCGGCGCGCAGGTACTGTAGATCTCCCCGAGATTGAGCTTGATCCCGAACCAGGAAGACATAAAGGACGAACCCACAAGGCCCAGATAAGTCGGTGCCTCAAGTTCAGGGATCTCCTGGTCCGCCGGCGTTTCCGAAAAAGACTTTTTCAGATCCGAAAAGAAATCCGAAAGTGCTTTTGCCGACGCCTGCATATCTTTTCTGGCATACTCGATACTTTCTTCGATCAGGGCGGTGGTGCCCTCTTTTTCCGGATCCAGCTGATAGCTCATGCGGTAGCATTCCACCGCTCTGTATTCGCAGTTGGTCTGGTCATAGATATACCCCAGCATGTAAAAGAGTTTTCCCAGATCTTTGCCGTCATTACAGCGCGGAGAAAGAAACTGGATCTCCTTTCGCGCCTCGGCATAGCGGGAAAGATTATTCAGTGCACTGATCTTTCGGAAATACACTTCATTACTTCTTTTTTCTTCCGGGATCTCCTCGATTTTACTCAGGATCTTCTCGTATTCATCTTTTTCATGCCATTCATCCAGAAGCGCGAAAACCGGATCATCATCGCGGATCCATTTTTCCGGGCTTGGGGTAGAAGGATTTTCCATATCGCTTCCCTCCAAAACAGAAAATCTCATGAAATCATGATACCACGAAGAAGAATGTGCGTCTATTTCGCTATACTACCAGTATTTTTGCGTTATCATTTCATGTAGAATAACTGCGTGATCTAAAAATGCACAAAGAATCTTCTATATCGGGGGATAAAAAAGATTCGAAATACGTACGCAATCGGAGGGACAAAAAAATGAATCCAACTACAAGCCGGCGTTTGCTGGTTATGTTTATCGGCACCTTTCTCATCATCTTGATCACATTCGGTTCAGTATTTATCATGAATAAACTGGTCCGGGAAGATCGGGATAATACACCGGAGCAGGAAAAAGCCGCGCAGACGGCCATTGAAAATGCGAAGAAACTGGATCCGAACGGGGAAAAGATCGTCCTTTCCGAAGAACTGCTTTCCACAGATTATAAGATCTACTACGAACACCGTCAGAGCACGGTTTCACTTGTCAGGAAACTTCCTTTTTTCATGTTCGGATTCGGCATTCTGATCGGCGGTTTTACCGTTTTTCTGGCGATTATCAAAAAAAGAAACAGAGGCCAGAGAGTGACCCCCTTCGTCTTCGTTCCTGCGATCATGATCCTTGTTTTCTGTGTCGGCACAAGTGTCTTTATTTCTTATGCCGCGAAAAGAGCGGCAAACAAGCTTCCGAAGCCGGAAAACGCCACATATAATGTCTACTCGATGAACGTCCTGGGAAAAGAAGCCAAGACTACTAAAAAGAAAACCGGCAAGAAAGTAAAAACGTCGACCACCACCAGTTACTACATTTACTACGAAGGACAAAATGGAGACACAAGATCTATCAAGGTGAACAGCACCATGTATGATCAGGTCGGAGAAAACGGCATCTACTTCATGGCCGGCGCAGAAGAAAACGGAAATGAAGAATATTTCAAGATCTACGACCCGGACCTCTATATGCGTCCTGTATCTTAACGTCATAGAGAAAACAGATCCTTCAAAAAATCGATAAAGTGAGGCAATAAAATGAGTTCTTCTTCAAACAGCAGTTTACTTATTAAGATGATCGGCGTCTTTCTCATCATCCTGATCACATTCGGTTCGATATTTATCTTAAGTAAACAGGCCGATGATAATAGTAAAAACACACCGGAACAGGAAGCCGCCAGACAGACAGCCGTTGAAAATGCGAAAAAGCTGGATCCGAACGGGGAAAAGATCGTCTTAACCGAGGAACTTCTTTTCACAGATTATACGGACTACTATGATCGCATTCAGAACTCGGCTTCCGTTGCCTCCCGCTATGTCCCTTATATCGCGCTCGGACTGGGTGTCGTGATCGGTGTTCTTTCCACAATATCATCGATTTCCAAAAGAAACGCCCGAGGAAAGAACGTGAATTTACTTGTTTTTGTACCTGCGATCCTGATCATCGTTCTCTTTGCCGGCGCCGGAATTTTCATTTCGCATGCCGTGAAAACTGCGGCAGATTCATATCCGAATCCGGAAAATGCCACCTATAGCATCACCACGATGAACATCGTCGGAAAAGAAACCAAGGTGACGACGGACAAGAAGAACCGCAAAAAGAACAAAAACAAAACCATCACCACTTACTATATCTACTACGATAATGAGAAGGGACTGAGACAGTCCCGTGAAGTCACCAAGTCCACGTATGAAAAGGTCGAAAAGAACGGCATCTACTTCATGGCCTACGCAGAAGAAGGCAGACTGGAAAAAGAATTCCAGCTTTATGATTCGGACCACTACATGCTTCCAGTAGATAATTAATGTTTGCATCTGAAAGCGCAAAGAGTAAAATAGGGAAAAACTGAAAGGATCTTTTTCATGAAACCTGTCCGTCATTTTCTAACTTTACTTCTTTGCGCTTCTTTACTTCTTTCAGCCTGCAGCCAAAAGGAAACAGAAGCGACAAGAAAGAAGAAAAAATCCACGAAGAAGGAAACCACGGAAACGACCCTTCCCCCTTCGGACGACAGTGCATTTCCCGACGATCAGGATACAAAAGATCCTTCCGGAAACGATTCGGATCCGACCGATGACACTACATCGGGTCCCAGGAAACCTCAACATACCACTTCTCCTTCTGCCACCACCAATGCCTCCGGACGGATCGCCATGAGCGATATTGCCGATCTGGGCTGGGCAAGTTCCGTATTTCCTGTTTTCGAATGCGGCACTCCGGAACAGCTGGCGGGCGCGGTAATGTACATCAACGAACACGGCTGTGATGAATACGGCATGACCACGATTACTCTTTTACGGGATATCGATCTGGATGCCTACGAATGGGAACCCATTGATGATTTCAGCGGCAATATCGACGGGCAGGGCCATGCGATCCAAAATATCCACCTGAATACACCCCACTACGGCCATAACGGACTCATCGGAGTCAATGGCGGCGCCATCGGAATCTGGTCCCTTCGTATCGAAAACGCCGAGGTCACCGGTGGAGATTATGTGGGGATCTTTATCGGCGAAGGATATATGCTGAACTGTGTCGGCATCTACGGAAGCGGCACCATCACTTCGGACGGTTCTTGTGTGGGCGCTCTCATTGGGCGGACCAGTCCCTCGACCACCTATGACAACTGCAGTATGGATGTCACCATAAACGGAGAGCCTGCTGAATTCTTCTCCTTTACCGAAGAAAATGAATCGCATTCCGATGACTATGCCAAAGAAGTTTTCACATTAACCATCGACGATACCTATACCGTGACTCGTGATGACATACCCGATTTTCAAGATCAGCTCGGTCCGGATTACGGAAATCAGCTTACCTGGCGCGTGATCTATAACGACACAATCGTACTGGAAAGAAATGCCGAAGGTGAATTCTCGTATCAGTATTTCATTCAAGACCCGGGAAAGTACCAGATCTACTTAACCACCTACAACCGTAAATTCAGTGGATATGTGCGGATCAGTAATATCGTGGAATATGAAATAACGTGAAGACCTTTTGATCCTCACGTTATCTTTTCGCATTCCTATTCGAACTTGTGTTTCTGCTTCACGCTTTTTCAAAATAATACGCGTGCCAGTCCCCTTTCTGCTTTTCTTCAACAAGCTTTAAGCCGGCTTCTTTACAGGCAGAAAGAGCGATCTCTTTTTTATGGTCGATAATACCGCTGCAGATAAAGCGTCCGCCGGGGAGAAGTTTTCCCGGAACCAGAGGTGCGATAGAAGCAATGATCTCCGCCACGATGTTGGCGATAATGAGACTGTAGCCTTCTTTCTTCGCATCCTTTAATTCACCGGTATAGCAGTCTACGGTCACGTCGTTTTCTTTGCAGTTTTCGATAGCCACATCTACTGCCATACGGTCGATATCGCAGGCTTCCACATCAGTAGCGCCAAGTTTTGCGCAGATGATGGAAAGGATACCGGATCCGCATCCTACATCCAGGACCGAATCGTCCGTTTTCATATGCTCATCGATAAATTCCGCGCACATGGAAGTGGTCTCATGGGTACCGGTACCAAAGGCGGAACCCGGATCCAGATAGACGATCTTTTTGCCGTCTTCCTTTTTCGCTTCCACTTCTTCTCTTTCCCATGTGGGGGCGATGATCACGCGGTCGGAAACCGGGAAAGCGTGGTAGTCTTTCTTCCACTCATTTTCCCAGTCTTCGTCTTTGACATACTTATAGCCCACCTTGCCGTTTCCCACAGGCAGGAATTCGGAGATTGCGGAAAGTCTCTCTTCCAAAAGCTTGATGGTATCGGGAAGACTTTTACTTCCGGTAGCGATATTTCCATAGATGGTACCGACGCCCTCCGGATTACTGTACTCTTCTTCTTTGGCGCCCAGACGGATGCCGTCGTCGAATTCCGCGAAATAGGCATGGATCGTAACATCCGATCCCAGCGAATCCACAAAGCCGTCATCCGCATACGCAAGAGAATCCGGATCGTCGATGATCCGCTTGATCTCAAGTGGATCACATACGGCAATACCGTCTGCGCCCAGCTGGGACAGCATCTCGCAGATAGCGTCCGAGGCTTCTTCTGTGGTGACGATTTCAATTTCTACCCATTTCATATCGTGTATCCTTCCCTGATCCGAAGTACTTACCTTCCGAACATGCTCTTCATGCGCTCAAAGAAACTGCCGCGCTTCTGGTAGTTCTTCTCCGTAAGCGTTGCATCGAAAGCACGGATCTTGGCCTTCTGGTCTTCGTTAAGTTTCACCGGTACTTCAATGGAGAAGCGTACAGTATGGTCGCCTCTGACACCGGCTCTGTTTTTAAAGGGAATACCCTTGCCGCGAAGTGTCAGTGTATCTCCGGGCTGGGTGCCTTCTTTAATATGCACAGACTGCTCGCCGTCGATGGTCACGACATTCACATCTGCGCCCAGTGCTGCCTGGGAGAATGTGATCGGGACATCGCAGTAGGTGTTGTTGCCCTGACGCTGCAGGATCGGGTGGGACTTAACTCTAAACTGGATATAGAGAGTACCGTTCGGTCCTCCACGATAGCCCGGCTCACCTTCATTTGCGATCGGGAGCATATCACCTGTATCTACACCTGCCGGAATATGGACTTTCAGTTCCTTACGGATCACTGCACGGCCACGTCCGTTACAGTGGGGGCACGGGTTCTTGATGACGGTACCGCGGCCGTTACATGCCGGACAGTCACGGGTCATCATGGTCATACCAAAGAGGGTCTGGGTCTGCTGCTGGATCCGTCCGGAACCTTTACAGGTCGGACAGGTCTCAGGACTAGATCCCGCTGCCGCGCCAGTGCCTTTACATACGGAACAGAGGTCTTCCTTATTGATGGTGATGGTCTTATCTACACCAAAGGCCGCTTCCATAAATTCCAGCGTCATGTTGTACTTTAAGTCGGCACCTCTTGCCGGACCGTTTCTTCTTCTTCCGCCGCCTCCAAAAGCACCGCCGAAGAAAGATCCGAAGATGTCGCCTAAGTCGACGGCACCGCCGGAGAATCCGGAGAAGCCCTGGCCGTCTACGCCGGCATGACCGAACTGATCGTAGGCCCTTCTCTTATCCGCATCCGAAAGGACGGCATACGCTTCGTTACATTCCTTGAACTTTGCCTCTGCTTCCTTATCTCCCGGGTGCAGGTCCGGATGGTATTGTTTGGCCATCTTACGATAGGCCTTCTTGAGCTCCTCATCGGAAACTCCCTTGTTTACGCCAAGGATCTCATAATAATCGCGCTTCTGCTCAGCCAAAGCTTCGTTCCTCCTTTATCGGCTAAAGGCTGTCCACGAAATCCGTGTACAGCCTTGCCGTTTCCGTTCAATGATTTATGTCGATCAGAAATCTCCGCCGGCGCTCTTGAAGCCGTCAGATCCTTCAGATCCCTGATCCGGAGCAGCTCCTGCACCTGGGTTAAAACCTGTGAAATCCTGCGGATTCGGCTGGCCTTGTGCACCTTCCGGCTGAACCTGAGAGTAGATCTTCTCAGCAACCTTAGAGAATGCATTGGTTACATTATCTGTCTCGGTCTTCATGTCTGCAGTGTTGTTTGCTTCGATAGCCTTCTTCAGACGGTCGAGAGGCTCCTGGATGGAAGACTTGTCTGCCGGATCCATCTTATCTTCGAGATCCTTCATGGTCTTCTCTGTCTGGTAAACACAGGACTCTGCCTTGTTCTTTACTTCGACTTCTTCCTTACGTGCCTTATCTTCTGCAGCGTGGAGCTCCGCTTCCTTGATCGCCTTATTGATATCTTCCTCGCTCATGTTGGAAGAAGCGGTGATGGTGATGTGCTGCTCACGGTTGGTGCCCAGATCCTTCGCGCTTACGTTAACGATACCGTTGGCATCGATATCGAATGTAACTTCGATCTTCGGTACACCACGCGGTGCCGGTGCGATACCATCGAGAATGAAGTTACCCAGCTCCTTATTGTAAGCGGCGATCTCACGCTCGCCCTGGAATACATGTACGTCTACCTGAGACTGGTTATCTGCAGCTGTGGAGTAAACCTGGCTCTTCTTTGTCGGGATGGTGGTATTTCTCTCGATCATCTTGGTGAATACGCCGCCTTCTGTCTCGATACCGAGAGAAAGAGGTGTAACGTCGAGAAGGAGAAGGCCCTTGACATCACCGGTCAGAACGGCTGCCTGAATGGCGGCACCGATTGCTACGCACTCATCCGGGTTAATGCCCTTGAAAGGCTCTTTACCGAAGTGATTCTTAACGGCATCCTGTACAGCCGGGATACGTGTAGAACCACCAACCAGAAGGATCTTCTGGATGTCGTTCGGTGTCATGTTGGCATCGCTCATCGCACGACGTACCGGCTCCATGGTAGCTTCTACCAGATCACGTGTCAGTTCATCGAACTTTGCACGGGTCAGTGTGATATCCATGTGCTTCGGGCCTGTAGCATCAGCGGTGATATAAGGCAGGTTGATGTTGGAAGTGGTTACACCGGAAAGCTCGATCTTGGCCTTCTCTGCTGCTTCCTTCAGTCTCTGCATCGCCATCTTATCGTTTGTCAGGTCAACGCCCTGCTCCTGCTTAAATGTGCTTACGAGGTAATCTACGATCTTCTTATCGAAGTCATCACCACCGAGACGGTTGTTACCGGCAGTTGCCAGTACTTCAAATACACCGTCGCCGATCTCAAGGATGGATACATCGAATGTACCACCGCCAAGGTCGAATACCAGGATCTTCTGATCGGATTCCTTATCCAGGCCGTAAGCCAGAGAAGCGGCTGTCGGCTCGTTGATGATACGCAGAACTTCAAGACCTGCGATCTTACCTGCATCCTTTGTTGCCTGACGCTGAGCATCGGAGAAGTAAGCCGGAACAGTGATAACTGCCTGGGTTACCGGCTGGCCGAGGTAAGCTTCTGCATCGCTCTTAAGCTTACTTAAGATCATGGCAGAAACCTCTTGCGGGGTATACTGCTTGTCGTCGATCGATACCTTGTAGCTGGAACCCATTTCACGCTTGATGGACATAACGGTTCTTTCCGGGTTGGTGACGGCCTGACGCTTTGCTACCTGACCGATCAGACGCTCGCCGTTCTTAGAAAAAGCCACGACGGACGGAGTGGTTCTGTTTCCTTCCGGATTTGGGATAACGACCGGTTCGTTACCTTCCATAACCGCTACACATGAGTTTGTTGTACCTAAGTCAATACCAATTACTTTTGCCATATTCTTTTCCTCCTTTTACCGGGAAATGCACTTGGATCTTTGCATTTTCCGAAGTCTTTCTTTTTTATGCTCTCTTGTCCATGATGTGGTCGACCAGACCGTACTTGAGAGCTTCTTCCGCAGTCATCCAGTTATCACGCTCGACATCTTTTTCGATGGTCTCCAGAGATTGACCGGAAGCATCTGCCAGAATCTTGTTGAGTTTCTGCTTGGTTCTCTTGATGTGATCCGCTGCGATCAGGATATCGGTGGCCTGACCCTGTGCGCCACCCAGAGGCTGATGGATCATGACTTCCGCATTCGGCAGGATGAATCTCTTGCCCTTGGTTCCGGCAGTCAGAAGAACTGCACCCATGGAAGCGGCCATACCCATGCAGATAGTCTGCACGTCCGGCTTGATGTGCTGCATGGTATCGTAGATCATCATACCGTCAGTTACGGATCCTCCCGGGCTGTTGATATAGAACTGGATATCCTTATCCGGATCCTCCGCTTCCAGGAACAGAAGCTGGGCGGTGATCAGGCTGGCGGTAACGGAATTCACTTCCTCCGACAGGATCACGATTCTTTCCTTCAAAAGTCTCGAGAAGATATCATACGCACGCTCGCCGCGATTTGTCGACTCGATAACGGTTGGGACCAGGCTCATTCTTTCAAAGTTTTCCATAATGTGCACTCCTTTATCAATGTATTCGTTGTGTTCTTGTTCTTTTCTTAGTTGGCCACCTGAACGACGGAATGACGGATCACTCTGCCCTTGCAGGAGTAGCCTTTCTGGAATACCTGCGCGATCTGCTGTTCGCCCAGGGAATCATCTTCAATATGCATTACCGCTTCGTGCAGGTTCGGATCAAATTCGGTACCGGCTTCGCTTGCGATCTCTTCGACACCAAGCTTTCCGAGAACATTTCCCACCTGCTTTCCGATAAGACGGATACCCTCTGCCACTTTCTCAACAGAATCCGCATCCATATTCTCGGAAGAAGCCACGGCTCTTTCAATATCATCTACCAGAGGCAGCCATTCTTTTACCACTTCCGCTACCGCATCGGAATAGATATTTTCCTTTTCCTTCTGGGTACGTCTTCTGAAGTTATCGTATTCGGCAAGAAGACGCATATAGCGGTCTTTCATCTCTGCCAGCTCCGAAGCGGCATCGTCGCCCTCTTCTTCTGCTGTTTCCTCGGTGGATTCCTCCTCGGCTGACTCTTTCTCCTCGGAATCGTCCTCCGGTGCATTTTCCGTAGAAGTCTCTTCTACTTCGTCCTCCGGAAACTCCAGCACTTCCTGCTCGTCATTTTCATGTTTCTTCTTCATTTCCTAGCCTCTTTCTCTTTCTATTGATTCAGTTTCTCGTCGATCATCATGCGTACGAAATTGATCTGCGAGATGACTTTGCTGTATTCCATTCGTTTCGGTCCGATGACTCCGATATTGCCGGCCACCTTTCCGCCCACATTGTAGGTGGTGGTGATGAAGCTGCAGCCCTCCAGGCCCTCCAGCGTGATCTCCTGACCGATGCGGATCATGTACTCTTTCTTTTCGTCCTCTTTCGTGACCTCATCTACATAGCCGGCCACCAGTCCGTCATGGGAGAGGGTATCGAAAAGTCCCTGCGCCCGCTTCGTATCCGAGAACTCCGGAAGGGAAAGCATTCTGTGTTTTCCATCCATATACACATCCAGGTTATCGGCCTGCTTAATGGCGGTATAGGCTTCGTAAAGCACCTGATTCAGAAGCGGCTCCGGAAGCTCGACCTTCTGGTTATCCTTGGCGGCCGTCGCGACGGTGATCAGGGAGATATCCGAAAGCGGAAGTCCCGAAAGGCCCTGCTCCACAGCGTTACTGATCTGCAGGATCTGCTCCTGGGTCAGAAAATCCGGAATGCGGACCATGCGGTTCTTGACCACGCCTGCGGAAAGCACTACGACTACCAGAACCTTGCCCGGCTCGATCATCAGCATCTTTAGCTGGGTCAGATAACTGCTGGTAAGCTTCGGCGTCATGGCCAGGGAAATGTACCCGGTCTGATCCGCCAAGGTTGCCGAGGCAGCTTTCAGAAGACCCGCGATCTCGTCAAAACTCTGTCCCAGTTTTTCCTTGATCTCTCTTCCTTCCTCATCCGAAAGGTGATCCACCTTCATGAGCGAGTTGACATATTCACGGTAGCCCTTGTCCGACGGGATCCGTCCCGCGGAAGTATGGGGCTGCTCAAGATATCCCAGCCGCTCCAGTTCAGCCATATCGTTACGAAGGGTGGCGGAGCTGACCATGAAATCATGACGGTCGATCAGGGCTTTCGAACCAACAGGCTCGCAAGTGGCGACATAATCGTCCACGATTGCCTGAAGAACTTCTTTTTTCCGGTTATCCAAAGCCATGTCCGCACCTCCTTCGCCTCGTGTCAAAGTACGGTTTAGCACTCAACCTCTCTGAGTGCTAAACCAACAATATCACTATAGTCAAAGAATGTCAAACATATTCTGTATAAAAGACAAATTTCTCTTTGAAACGTGGCGGAAAAGATGTTTTCACGGATCGATGTGTCTCTTGAAAACATACTGGAATCGTATATAATAAAGGTAGCACAGCCCTACCGGGCGGTTGCCTTGATTGATAGTTAAATCACCCATTTGGCTCCTATTCCGAAATGGGTGATTTTTTATTTGCGCTTATACCTGTTGTCCAGGAAGGCAAATAACTTCAACATCAGCGAAATCACTGCAATTACAATGCTTACGACAGTAAGCAATATTGACAATAACTCAAAATCTGACATATCCGCACCTCCTTTCTCACTCGCTCCGTAGAGGTCATGGTGATAGGAAGGCAACCGCCCATTCGGCAGAACTGTGCTATAAATAATTATAGCACATTTGTTCGCTTTTGTACATTCAAATATAGTCAGAAAATACCTGGTTGGCGAGATCAAATCCCTTGTCCGTCAGGCGGTAGCTGCCGTCTATATGCTCGATGAGTCCGGCCTTCTGTTCTCTTCTTATTTCTTCGGCAAATGCACTGTCCATCTTTACGCCGAACCGTTCTTCGAAGTCCTGTTCTTTCACGCCGCTTCCTGTCCGGAAACCCAGCATCATGAATTCTTTTTTCTGGTCTTCTTCCGATATACGCTCTTCGACCTCATAGATATCTTCTTTTCGTATATCTTCTTTTCTCAGAGTGGCGATATATTCATCCACCGTCTCCGCCTTGTGCGTTCCCCGCTCACCCTGAAGATAATAGTGGGCGCCAAGTCCGAAAGCATAATATTCTTCCGCCCGCCAGTACATCAGGTTATGACGGCTTTCGTACCCGGGAAGTGACATATTACTGATCTCATAGTGGGAGAAGCCATGTTCTTTTAATGTGTTCACCACTTCGTGATACATAGCCCGGTCCTGTTCCTGAGAAACGAACTTTTCTATGTCCCCCTGATATGTCTCAAACATAGGCGTGCCTTCTTCCAGGATCAGCGAATAAAGAGACACGTGAGGCACTTTATTATCCAGAAAAAACTGAAGCGTTGACCGGACATCTTCCATAGTCTGCCCAGGTATCCCCAGCATCATGTCGCAGGAAAGATTGGAAAAGCCGGCACGTTCTGCTGCCTCGATGGCCCGCTTTCCTGCTTCACTGTCATGGATCCGTCCCAGTGTTTTCAGCACCGGGTCACAAAGGCTCTGAATGCCTAAGGACAGCCGGTTCACACCGGCATCTTTAAAGGCACGAAGTTTTTCTTCATCGATGGTTCCGGGATTGGCTTCCAGCGTGATCTCACAGGCTTCAGAAATACCGAAAACTTCACGAAGTGTATTAAGTATCTTCTCCACCATTTCCGGCGAAAGAAGAGACGGCGTGCCGCCTCCGAAATAGATGGTACGAAGGGCAGTTCCGGATAGATTATCCTGTCCTTTCCCCTCGTTGAATCCATCCACAGAATCCGAAACCTCGGCTCCACTGTCTTTTTCAGAAAAAAACGTCTTTGAAAGATCGATTTCCCGACACACAGCATCCACATACTCCCCCATCCTTCCCTCGCATCCGGGAAAGGAAGTAAAGTCACAGTACGCGCATTTTCTGACGCAAAAAGGAATATGGATATAGACACTTTGGGAAAGAGTTTCTCCGGAAAAAGCACCGGCCGGTCTACTACTGTTTTCCATGGCTTGGGCCTACTCCCCCAAAGTCTGCTTCACGGCACTTTGCAGCGCCAGCTCATACTTTTTAAAACTGGGGGACACGTTATTTCCCGGAAGCATGTAAGGCGAGATCTTCTCTGCCCAGGTGGCCTTATACTGACCGATGGCAGGATAGCCGATGCGCTTGATCCGCGCGGACTGCTCGCGAAAGACCACATCACAAAGCACCTCCCAGGTGCCGCAGATGGAGTCCTGCTCATATTCGGAAAGCCGTTCCATATCCGCTTCCGGATAGGCCAGCATAATGGCATTTTTATCCGCCAGCATCCAGCTCTCCATCTCCTCCACGGAAATGGCGATGACAGTACGGATCCCCGGCCCGAACTGCCGGCAGGTGGCTTTCAGGCGGTTAAATAATTCCACCGGGTCGTGATCGTCGGAATCGATGCAGACCACGAAGATAGTGGCGGTTCCCGCATAGACGCGATCGTAGGCGCGAAGCTTCGCCGGCAGAAGTTCCAGAAGTCCTGCCGCGAAAGGCTCCGGTTTATTTTCCGGATGATTCGGCCAGTAGCCGCAGCCCCGGTGAGGACGGAGATAACACTGGAAATTCTTCGTGAATCCACGCAAAATGCACTCCGTCAGGCGCTTTAATACCACGCCGCCGGAGCGGTCTTCACTTAGGATCTCGATGCGAAGAGGTGCCTGGTTGTCCGTTCTTTCTGTCATAGAAAATAAGTCCTTTAGGTTCCTTGATGTCAGTCGTCAAAATGACCGGCGTACCAGATGGCGCCCATGCCGACGCCCTGCTCGTAAAGTTCTTTTACGATGGGAGAAGAGCCGGCGCACTTGATCTCCACGGTGCCCTGGGGTTCTCTGCTGAATACCCAGATCTCATCCGGAGACAGATTCTCGATGATATACGGGCTATGGGTGGTAAAGACGATCTGGCAGTGGGGATGACGTACGGTAAAGTTCCTCATCTCGGATGCCAGCGCATCCACCATGTCGTGATACAATCCCTCGTCCGGCGCCTCGATCAGAAGGAGCGGCCGGGGATTCGGATCCGATAAAAGCAGCAGGAACAAAGAAAGAATGTCCGGCTTTTTAAAGAATTTCAGCACGTCCTCTTCTTCCTTATCCCGAAGACCCGGAACCGTATCGATCATCTTGGAGATCAGTTCCTTATACATGCCCGGATACTCTGCCTTAAGATACATCAGTACATTTCGGGCATTACTGCCTGTACTGTTCAGATGCTTATGTCCGCCCGGCGCCACATCGTCCGGCAGAAGCTTTGTCTGCTCTTTGGAAAAATGCACGAAGAACCAGGAAGAGATCTCCCGGTAGGTGGCATTTGTGAAATAGAACTGCTTTAAAGCGCCATAGGCATGGATGGCGGATGTCTGGGAATCGTTCATCTCCCCGTCCATCTGCTGTCCCTGGAAAAGCACAAAACCTTTTCCATTCTGGAAATTCAGGATCTCCTTGGGTTCTTCCATGCCCTCTCGCCAAAGCCGCAGAAGCTCCTTTTCGAAATGGGGCTTTCCGTGCTGGTTCGAAGCCAGTACCAGAGTGTACTCGCAGTAGGTCTTCTCTTTCTTTTCTCTGTTATAGAACGAGAAGCACAGTGTGGAAGTAATGGGCTTGTCCTTATCTAACTGAAGAATGGAAAAGCCGGCTCTCCCATCTGCGGTGGATGCATAGGCAGGACCGGAGATCACGGTTTCCTGGATAAAGGAAAGGAAGGAAAAGAACAGGGTCTTTCCTGTGTGGTTTCGTCCGATCAGGGCCTCCAAGCCGTTAAGGGGATGGGATACTTCGATTCCTGCCTCTAAAGCCAAAGATGACTGGTCCGGGGCTTTCCGGATATCATCCAGAAGTGCACCGATGCAGTCATCTTCGAAAATACTGAAGTTTTGAATACGTGCGCCAAGTAACATAGGCGACCTCACTTATTTCAATTCTTTTTTGTCCTTCTGAATACGTACCAGAAGATCGGTCAGTTCGTTCTCCAGTTCCGTCAGTCTCTTTCTTGCATAGTCGATGGAACGGGCATAGATCTCTTCCGACTGCTGGTTGGCCTGGGCCAGGATCTGCTGACTCTGCTCCTTGGCAAGAAGGGTGACCTGATGCTCATCTACCATAATGGCCTGACGCTGCTCGGATTCACGAAGGATACTTTCCGCCTTCTGTCTTGCGGAAGCCACCACCTGACGCTGCTGGTCCACGATCCACTTGGCCTGCTGCACTTCCGACGGGAAGCTGGCCCGGATCTGCTTGATCCAGTAAAGGGCATCGGCACGGTCTACCAGGCAGTTGTCCGAAAACGGCACGCCCTTGGCCTGCTCGATGGTCGCCTGAAGCTGATCCAGAAGCTCGTATAAATCCTTATCTGTTGTTCTTACATTCCCGTTTGCATCCGGCATAGGAAATCTCCTCCTTACGACTCACTCGTCGCTTTAATCTTCAATTTATCTTGCACCATCTTCTCGATGGCCGGTACCACCATGCGGGAAATGTCGCCGCCGTAGAAGGCCACTTCCTTTATGATCGTGGAACTGGTGAAAGCCAGGTCTGCGCGGCACGGAAGGAAGATCACCTGATACTTCGGAAGAAGAAGCGTATTGGCCGCATTCATCTCCGCCTCATAGCGGAAATCCGACTCGCTTCGAAGTCCGCGGACCACAGCGGAAGCATTCAGCTCCTTATACAGGTCCACCATCAAGGTCTCTCGGGAGACCACTTCCACATTCGGGATATCCTGAAGACAGATCTTGGCCATCTCCACCCGCTCTTCCACAGTAAACATGGACTTTTTGGCGCGGTTGATCATGACCGCCACAACCAGCTTATCGCAAAGCTGCGCGGCTCTTTTTGCAATATCCAGATGACCCAGCGAGAAGGGATCAAAACTTCCCGGAAAAATAAACGTCTTCACAGAATTCTCCTATTGCGCACAGAAACTTATTCTAAGAAGAATGTTACCAAAGTTGAGCCGTACTTACAACTCTTTAAAAGTGTCATGTTGGTTACATTCTCGTCTATCAATGTTTTACTGTCGGACTCCACGATAAAGACGCCGTCCTTTTTCAGAAGTCCTCCTTCCGAAATGAGCCTGGCGGCTTCTTTGGCGAACTTTTCCGCCATGGCATACGGCGGGTCCATGAAGATAATATCGAAGGTTCTCCCCTCTTTTCCCAGCTTCTTCAGGGCCTCGGTAAAATTCATCTTCAGCACCGTGGTCTCTTCCGAAAGGCGGGTCTTTTCGATATTTTTCCGGATCACATCGATACTGGCTTTCGCCTGGTCGATCAGAACGGCGGAGTTTGCGCCCCTACTTAATGCCTCAATGGCCATCTGCCCCGTCCCTGAAAAGATATCGAGAAAAGCACTTTCGGGCACTCTCATCTGGATACTGGAAAACAGCGCCTCCTTGACCTTATCGGTCGTAGGGCGTGTCGCCTCTCCCTTCGGGGCCTCAAGGATCGTTCCCCTGCATTTTCCGGATACAACTCTGGGCATTTTCTCTTCCTTCTTTTCTTTTTCTTATGTAAATGCACTGTTACAGGCTGGGCTTGGTCCAGGATTCTCCAAAGTGCTCCCGGAACGCTTCCACCATCTTTTTCGAGGAAGTGGACGAAAGGTCCGGATCTTCCTGGAAAAGCCTTTCAAGCGCTTCTTCGATCACCGGCAGACACTGGGCATCCCGGTAAAGATTCGCTACCTTCAGCTGCGGAAGGCCGTGCTGCTTGGTACCGAAGAAATCACCGGTACCTCTAAGGAGCATATCTTTTTCCGCCAGCTGGAAACCGTCTGTGGTCTCGCACATCATGTCGATCCGCTCTTTCGCCACGCCGTCGTATTTATCGGTCTGTAAAATACAGGCGGCATGAAGCTTTCCACGGCCGATTCGCCCGCGCAGCTGATGAAGTGTGGAAAGGCCGAAACGCTCGGCATTCCGGATCAGCATAATGGTGGCATTAGGGTTATCCACACCGACTTCGATAACGGTAGTCGACACCAGAACATCGATTTTCCCTTCCGAAAAATCTTTCATGACCGCATCTTTTTCCTTCGGCTTCATCTTACCATGCAGAAGTCCCACATGCATATCGGAAAGCGGCCCCTTTGCCAGGTCTTCGTAGTAGCTGACGGCCGACTCCAGGTCCGCCTTCATGCGGGAAGCAAGCGTCCCTTCCTCGTCTTCATAGGCATCTTCCTGAAGTTCATCGATCATGGGGCAGACCACGTAGCACTGATGGCCGTCCAGCACTTCTTTACGTATGGTGTTGATGACTTTCTCATCTTCCTCGGAAGAAGTATGGAAAGTCTTAATGGGCATACGTCCTTTCGGCATGGAATGAATGACCGATACATCCATATCCCCGAAAAGCACCAGTCCCAGGGTTCGCGGAATCGGGGTGGCGGACATGACAAGCGTATGGATCCCGTGGTCGCTCCGCTCTTCTTCGGTCGCCCGCTGCTTAACGCCGAAACGGTGCTGTTCGTCCGTGACCATCAGCGCCAGTTTCGGAAGTATATTTTTCTCGGAAAGGACCGCATGGGTACCCACAAGCATCTTGATCTCCCCGCTCATCAGGCCTTTTCGGATCCGCTCTTTTTCTTTTGCCGGCGTGCTTCCTAAAAGAAGGGCCGTACCGGGATCGTTTTCACCCAGGAGTTTTTTGAACGTGGCATAATGCTGGGCGGCAAGGACAGCCGTCGGCGCCATGAAAATGGACTGGTATCCGGAAAGACCGCAGGCCGCCATGGAAAGAAGCGCCACCACCGTTTTACCGGAACCCACATCGCCCTGCACCAGACGGTTCATGGGACGGGTCTCGGAAATGTCGGAAAGGATCTTCTGCACCACCGATTTCTGGTCCTCGGTCAAGGTAAAAGGAAGGCCTTTCACGATGTCCGCAAACTTGGCCCGGGCTTCTTCTTTTCCGCGGATCGGAAACGACGCCCGAAG
>CADBGD010000035.1:0-3438 GCA_902794115.1 Oscillospiraceae bacterium | reverse complement strand
TTCTTCAAAGACCAGATATTTCTGCGCGATCTCCACTTCCTCCATGGACTGGGGACGGTGGATCTTCTCATAGGCATACGTAATGGAGCAAAGCTTCTGCTCTTTTCTGAAAAAAGGCGGCAATACTTCGGATAAAAGAGGCAGCGCCCGATCCAGAGCGGAGCTGACGATCGAACGGATATGTCCCTGCTTCAGGCCGGATGTCAGCGGATACACCGGCTGGATATTAGAAGGCATGACTTCTTCTTTCTGCCTTTGGTCAAAGACCGGATTCGTCACCTGGAAAGAAAACCCGTCGCGGGTGACTTTGCCGTGGAAAAAGAACTCTTCCCCCACTTTGATCTTGGACTCCAGATAGGGCTGGTTGAACCACACTGCGCGGACACTGCAGGTGCCGTCGGAGAGGGTGGCAAAGATGGTGGTCCTTCCGTGATGGCGGGAGACTCTCGGCGCCGTGACGACGGTGGCGATAAAAGACTGTTCGGCATCGTGCTCCAGTGCCGCCATGGGAACCACGTCGGCCCAGTCATCATACCGCCGCGGGAAAAAGACCAGCAGGTCATAGACCCGGGTGATGCCGAGTTTTTCGAGCATTTTCGCTCTCTTCTCGCCGACTTTCGGGAGAAACTGAACAGGAGTGGAAAGATCGACCTGGGCCATATTATTTCGCCTTCTTCCCGAACACGCAGATGTCCGAAAGGGTGCAGGTGCTGCATTTGGGGGATCTGGCCGAACAGACGGCGCGGCCGTGCTCCACCATCAGGTGTCCGAAAGGCGCCCACTCTTCTTTCGGAAGAAGGGGCATCAGCTCTTTTTCGATCACAGCCGGATCTTTTCCGGAACTTAAACCCAGACGGCCGGAGACCCGCATGCAATGGGTATCCACCACGATGGCCGGAATGCCGTAGATCTCCGATACGATCAGATTGGCCACTTTTCTTCCGACGCCCGGGAAACGCACCAGTTCTTCCTGGGTCCTGGGGACCTGCCCTTCGTATTCTTCTTCGATCATTCGGGCGATCTCATAGAGGTATTTGGACTTACTGTTGAAAAAGCCGCAGGGACGGATAATGTCCGCGATCTTTTCGACTCCGGCGGAAAGAAAATCTTTCGGATCCGGATACTTTTTAAAAAGCACTTTACTGACTTCGTTGACGCGCACATCCGTGCACTGGGCAGAAAGAACCGCCCGGACCACCAGATGAAACGGATCATCATCGATGTCCAGGGTACACTCGGCCTGCGGATAGAGCTGGTGCAGGCGACGTACGATCTCCTCGGCCCTGTCCTTCTTTCTCATGCCTTCTTATTCTTCCCGCTTTCCTTGGAATCTTTTAAGGAAGTCTCGTCCTTCTTCTCTTTCTTTTCCGGAGCCGTCTTTTCTTCCGTGGACTTTCCATCCGAAGAAAGATCTTCCGGAGCCGGAAGCGTATAGATGAATTTCGCGCCGCCTAATTCGGAACCGCTTTCCGCCCAGATCTTCTCACCATGTGCCGTAATGATCTCACGGCAGATATAAAGACCCAGACCGAATCCGCTTTCCGTACGGGACGGATCGACTTTGTAGAAGCTTTCAAATACACGGTCCAGCTTATCTTCGGGGATACCGGAACCGGAGTCCTCGATGGTGACATAGACCTTATTCTCTTTCGGCTCAAATCCGGTAGTGATCTGGATGATACCGTCGAGAGGAGTAAACTTGATCGCATTGGTCAGCAGGTTATAGAACACACGGTACAGAAGCTGGGATTCACCATAGACACGCATTTCGTCGCCCTTGTTCTTCCCCAGTTCCACCGATACGCTGATGCCCTTGTCGGAAAGCAGGTTCTCCACATTCTGCACTGCATCGTGGATCATGTCATTGATGTTGAATTCTTCCATCTTATCTTTATCCACCTGGCTCAAAGAAGAGGCCTCGGTCATGGAAGTGATGAGCTTCTGGATCCGGCTTACCTGTGTCTGGATGATATCCATATATTTCGGGTAGCTCTCCGGCGGAATGGTACCGTCGGAAATGGCCGAAAGGAATCCCTTGATGGAAGTAAGCGGGGTGCGGAGATCGTGAGCGATACTGGAAATAAAGACTTTCCGGTCCGCTTCCTGTCTTTCGAGACGCTCGATCATGTTATTGACCGTCGAAACCATGTTCGTGATCTCATCCGTCAGCATGTATTTGAGTGCCGAGTCTTTCCGAAGTTCCGGAATATCGATACGGGTCGTTAAGTCTCCCTTGGTGACCTGTGTGGCCGCATCCGACAGCGCACGAAGAGGACGGATCAGAGATCTGGCCATCAACGAGAAGAATAAAAGCGCCATGGAAAAAGACACCAGGATCGGCAGCATCAGACCGTTACTAAGTTTCCAGAAAGCTTCTCTTTCCACATTCACGGACTGGAATAATACGATATAAAGATTACTCTGGGAAGAAGATCTGGCAATGGATAAAGACACGGTCTGATCGTTGGCGAAGATTCCGTTGGTCACATCGGAAGTCACGACTTCCCCGTGATGATCCAGCATCTCTTTTACCCGCTCGGTACTCAGATAGGCATAATCTCCTACCGCATGGATATCATCCCGGATAAAGCCCGGAACCGAAGTCATGAACTCGATCCGTCCGTCGTTTCTGATGAACCAGACGGCACATCCTTCGGTTCTGGCAAATGAATTTAAAAAGGCCTGCGCCGCCGTCTCGGATACAGATTTATCCGTGATCAGCGAATCGTAGGCCAGAACCAGGGACTCTGCCTGGGTCTTCATCTTATCTTTGTTGTCGGAAATAATGGAGGAAGTGGTGGTCTTATAAAAGATCATGATCAGGACCAGAAACACCAGAATCGTTCCCACGGCGAGTGATAACGTCGTGCGGAATAATACCGACTGAGATTTATGATTCTGATCTTTCATGCTTCACCCCAAAGCGTAAAAATGTCAGGCTTTCTCTGTGGTCTCGAATTTATAACCGACACCCCATACGGTCTTGATCTGCCAATTGGTCTTTACATTCGGCTTCTCCAGCTTCTCACGGATACGCTTTACGTGTACATCAACAGTACGGGACTCTCCGTAGAAATCGTAGCCCCATACATTTTCCAGAAGCTGCTCACGTGTAAATACACGGTTCGGATGAGATGCCAGGAAGAAAAGAAGTTCCAGTTCCTTCGGCGGAATATCGATCTCTTTGCCGTCAACGGTAACCACGTAACGGGCAGTATCGACAGTAAATCCTTCGTAGGAAATGACTTCGGTATTTTCCTTATTATCTTTGCTTTCGGAAGCTGCTGTCTCCTGCTTCTTGGTACGGCGGAGAACCGCCTTTACACGGGCCAGAAGCTCCTTCGGTTCGAAAGGCTTCTGCAGATAGTCATCGGCGCCCAGCTCCAGACCGACGACCTTATCCAAGGTATCGGAACGGGCAGTCAGCATGATGATCGG
>CADBGD010000034.1 GCA_902794115.1 Oscillospiraceae bacterium | reverse complement strand
TCACGGAGCATGTGATACTCCTTGTTCGTCAGTGTCTGGGACGGGGCCACAACAATGGAGTCACCGGTATGGATACCGACCGGATCCAGGTTTTCCATATTACATACCGTAATAG
Source organism: Oscillospiraceae bacterium (assembly GCA_902794115.1). Lineage (GTDB taxonomy): Bacteria > Bacillota > Clostridia > Saccharofermentanales > Saccharofermentanaceae > Scatonaster. The sequence continues at coordinate 26,829 of CADBGD010000034.1, read as the reverse complement.
CCGTATCGTTGGCATCCCGGATCACTTCGTACTCGATCTCCTTGTAGCCGCGGATACTCTTTTCCACCAGGACCTGATGCACCGGAGACAAAGCCAGGGCATTTTTCATCATTTCCTTCAGTTCTTCCGGATCGTTGGCAAATCCGCCTCCGGTGCCGCCGAGGGTGAAGGCCGGACGCAGGATCACCGGATAGCCGATGGTCTCGGCTGCCTCAAGGGCCTCTTCAATACTATAGGTAATCTGGGACGGAACCACCGGCTCCCCGATCTTTTCGCAGAGCTCCTTAAAAAGCTCACGGTCTTCGGCGCATTCGATACTCTTGGCATCGGTACCTAAAAGCTCGATCTCGCACTCTTCCAGAACGCCTTTTTTCGCCAGCTGCATAGCCAGGTTCAGACCGGTCTGTCCGCCGATACCCGGAACAATGGCATCCGGTCTTTCCAGACGGCAGATACGGGCCAGGTACTGAAGGGTCAGCGGCTCCATATACACCTTATCGGCAATGGAAGTATCCGTCATGATGGTGGCCGGGTTACTGTTGGCCAGAATGACTTCATACCCTTCTTCTTTTAACGCCAGACAGGCCTGGGTGCCGGCATAGTCGAACTCTGCCGCCTGACCGATCACGATCGGACCGGAGCCGATCACCAGTACTTTGTGAATATCCGTTCTCTTAGGCATGGACCGACACCTCACTTTCTTTCTCATCACGGAAGGCCTGCATCTTTTCTACAAACTGCTCGAAAAGATAGCTGCTGTCCTGGGGACCCGGTGCGCTTTCCGGGTGATACTGCACGGAGAAGACACGGTCTTCATCGCAGGCCACTCCTTCCACCGTATTATCCAGGATATTGATATGGGTCGCGGAAAGCTTCGTATTCTTTAAGCTTTCCAGATCTACCGCGTAACTGTGGTTCTGGGAAGTGATCTCGATCTTTCCGTTGGAAAGATTCTTTACCGGGTGGTTTCCGCCACGGTGACCGAACTTCAGCTTATAGGTCTTGGCGCCGTAAGCCAGGGAGATCATCTGATGTCCCAGGCAGATGCCGAAGATCGGAAGTTTTCCGGCCAGTGCTTTTACCGTGGAAATAACCGGCGTCACATCCTCCGGGTCTCCAGGACCGTTACTTAAAAAGATGCCGTCCGGCTTCATGAATTCGATTTCTTCCGGTGTGGTATCGAAAGGCACTACCGTTACGTTACAGCCGTAGCTGTTGAGCTTCCGGATGATATTCAGCTTGATGCCGCAGTCAATGGCCACCACGTTATACTTCGGATTGGCCGTACGGGAATACCAGCGCTTCTTGCAGCTGACCCGGCTGACCTGATCGTGGGGAACAGGTGTCGCGGCAATCTTTTTCAGGGCTTCTTCCACCGTGGTGTCGATGGAGGTAATGATCACTCTTCTGGAACCCAGATCACGGATGCTTCTGGTGATCTGGCGGGTATCCACACCGAAGATGCCGGGGATCCCGTTCTCTTCCATTTCTTCGGAAAGGGTCTTGGTGTAGCGGAAGTTACTGGGCATATCATTGTAGTCGCCTACGATCAGGCCGCCGATACTGGGATTTTTTGTCTCGAAATCTTCATCGGTGATACCGTAATTACCGATCAGCGGATAGGTCATTACCACCATCTGATCCGTGTAGGACGGGTCGGAAAGGATCTCCTGGTATCCGACCATCGAGGTGTTGAAAACGATTTCACAAACGCTCTCGACATTGGCGCCGAAACCGTACCCGATGTACTCACTGCCATCTTCTAAAACGATCTTGCGGTCTTTGCTCTTCATACCTGCCTCCCTGGACACAAAACAAAAAAGACGTCCCCTACGTGCATCAGGATCAGCACATGCGAACGTCTTTGCTCTCATATTCAATTGGCATACATATACTTAGTAACGTTTCCATTAGCGGGTATTCTAGCAATCGGAGAAGTCCTTGTCAATGCATGTTTTAAATAAATCCTTATCGTTTTTTGCCTTCCTTTTTTCTCCTCTTTGCAGACAAATTTTTAACAGTCTTTTAATTCTTGTCTTCCGGCATTTTCAAAGAGAAAAGATTCTGTATAATCAGGCTATAGACATCAGGACACTTGGCGGAACCGCCTCCCTCTTCGAAAGGATGGATCATCTATGCAAAAGCGAAATGGAATCTCCGTATTAGGATTCGGATGCATGCGTTTTACCACCAAAGGACGGGGGATCGACCTGGAAAAAGCGGAAAAGGAGATCCTCCGGGCTTATGAACTGGGGATCAACTATTACGATACCGCCTATATCTATCCGGGAAGCGAAGAAGCACTTGGAAAGATCTTTGAAAAGCACCAGCTTCGGGAAAAGATCATATTAACAACCAAGCTTCCCCAGTATCTCGTAAAGAAAAAAGAAGATCTCGACAAGTACCTGGACGAGGAGCTGAAGCGTCTTCGCACCACGTATCTGGACAACTATCTTCTTCACCACATGACGGATATCGCCCAGTGGGAAAAATTGGAAGAAATCGGGATCCGGGACTGGATCCGGGAACAGAAAGAAAAAGGCCGGATCCGCCATATCGGTTTTTCGTTTCACGGAAACTCCGATATGTTTAAAAAGATCCTTGCCGCTTATGACTGGGAGCTTTGCCTTGTGCAGTACAACTACGCCGATGAGCATTCCCAGGCAGGAATCGAGGGCATCTCCGCCGCCTATGAAAAGGGCGTGCCGGTATTTATCATGGAACCTCTCCGCGGCGGAAAACTGGTGGATCTTCTTCCCGACAAAGCCAAAAAAGAGATTGCTTCGGACAACCACGGCTGGACTCCTGCAGAATGGGCCTTCCGGTGGCTTTGGAACCAGAAAGAGATCACCTGCGTTCTGTCCGGCATGAATTCCCTTTCCATGATCGAGGAAAACTGCCGCATCGCTTCGGAAACCGAAGCCGGAAGCTTCGGTCCTTCTGAACACCAGATGATCGAAAAGATCCGTGGCTATATCAGTGAGACCACCAAGGTGGGCTGCACCGGCTGCCGGTACTGCATGCCCTGCCCGAAGGGAGTAGATATCCCCGGCATCTTCTCCTGCTATAACCATATGTATTCGGAAAAGAAATCCACCGGAAGAAAAGAATACTTCCAGACCATTGCCCTTCAGCTTCAGCCGGCAGATGCGTCCCGGTGCATTTCCTGCGGAAAATGCGAACAGCACTGTCCGCAAAATATCCCGATCCGGGCCAAGCTCAAAGAGGCCAACCGGGCCTTGACTCCTTTCCCCTACAACGTTGTCAGTAAAGTGGCGCGGCGTTTCATGGTAGGCAAAAAGAAAAAGAAAGCCGAATGACTTCACTTTCTTCCTTCGGAACTTATAATATGTGATATAATGTCTCGAATAGTTCAGAAGGGGGAGTTCGCATGAGAGACTTTACGGTTTCTTCGAAAAATGCAGGTAAAAAGGTCGTCCGCGTGGCGATCCTGGAATTTCCGAACCTTACTCCGGCCGTTCTTCAGAAGGCCTTGAAGCATAAAGATATCCGCATTAACGGAAAGCGTATCTCCCAGGACACTCTCGTAGAGGAAGGCGATCACGTCGAAGTCTGGCTTCCGGACGCGCTTTTTGAGACAGAAGCGCCTTCCCGGAAAAGTGAATTTGACGACTACAAAGTTGTCTTTGAATCCGACGACCTTCTTTTAGTCAATAAGCGGCAGGGCCTGGCCGTCCATGGCGGAAAAGGCATGTCCGGCGACTGTCTCATCGATATTCTCCGGAAAGACTACCATAATCCTTCCCTGGACCTTTGCCACAGGATCGATATGAATACCGGCGGGCTGATCCTGACGGCCAAAAATAAAAAGAGTCTGGAAGATGCCATTTCCCTTTTTAAGGCGGACCTCATTACGAAGCGCTACCGCTGTCTTGTCCGGGGCGTCCCGTCTATCGGCACTTCCGTGATCTGCCAGGACGACGCCATCATGAAGGAAGTTTCCGCCTATCTGGAAAAACCGCCGACGGGCAATGTGTTTATCCACGATGTGCCGAAAGAAAAAGATCTTCCCATCACCTCCCGCTACCGCGTGCTTCAGGTCTATAAGGGCATCGGCCCGGACGGCGAAGATGTGTCGGATATCGAGGTGGAACTGGTCACCGGAAGGACACACCAGATCCGCGCCCAGTTTGCCCACTACGGGCACCCGATCCTGGGAGACGGAAACTATGGAAGAAATCAGTATAATCTGCATTTCAGCAATCTTCGCGGAGGGAAAGTCCGCTATCAGCAGCTCTTTGCCTCGACGCTTCTTTTCGGGAAGATCCCGAAGGAGAACACACACCACAAATTAAGCGGACGGGTCTTTTCGATCGAACCGCTCTATGACGTAAATTTAGGAAAATAAGGAGAATTCTTTATGAGTTGTTTATCTCGTCGTACCACTGACAATCAGATCCAGGATCAGCGTGAAAAGGGAAATAAAAAGATCCGCGGCTTTTTCCAGGCAGGAATGGGAATTGCCGTCATGTTTTCTCTTCTCCTTTTCACCTGTGCCGGATGTTCTTCCAAAAAGTACACCAAGAACATGTACGGAAAGCATCACGTAGAGATCGAAGTGGAGAATTACGGTGTCATCAAACTGGAACTGGATGCCGATAACGCGCCGGTCACTGTCCAGAATTTTCTGGATCTCGCCAATGCCGGTTTCTATAACGGTTCTCCTTTCCACCGTATCATCAAGGGATTCGTCGTACAGGGCGGCCAGGCACCGGAAGGATGGACCGGAGTGCAGCCCCATAACATTCTCGGCGAATTTACTGCCAACGGACAGAATAATCCGATCAAGCACAAGCGCGGTACCATCTCCATGGCCCGTGTCTCCGGCATGAATAACAGTGCCTCTTCCGAATTCTTCATCTGCCATCAGGATGCAAGTAACCTGGACGGCCAGTATGCCGCCTTCGGTACGGTAACGGAAGGAATGGATGTTGTCGATAAGCTGGCGGAGATCCCTTCCGGAGAAAACGGCGCAGTCGAAAAGGAAAACCAGGTCAAGATCAAAGAGGTACGAGTGATCGACTAAGCCTTTTCTTTTCATTCAAAAACACAAACAACTTGGGGGAGTAATATGAATCTGGCCGAACTGAAAACCGGTAGATCTGCGGTGATCAAAAAAGTCGGTGGCGAAGGCGCCCTTCGCCAGCATTTTCTGGATATGGGAGTCATTCCCGGTGCAAAGGTAAAGCTCGAAAAACTGGCACCTTTGGGAGATCCGATGGAGCTTCGGATCCACGGGTATGAACTGACACTTCGTCTTGACGATGCCCGCCTCATCGAGATCGAGGAACGGGACGAAAAGACCGTTGCCAACGAGGCTGCTTCCCTTTCTGAAAAAGAGGAAAAGAAGAAAAAAGAACGCCGTATCATCATCGACCATCCGGGTCTTGGTGAAGGCGGTAAATATCACGTCAAAGCTGACGAAAATCCCCTGCCGGACGGAACCAAGTTGACCTTTGCGTTAGCCGGCAACCAGAATTCCGGTAAGACCACTCTTTTCAACCAGCTGACCGGCAGCAATCAGCATGTCGGAAACTTCCCGGGCGTCACCGTGGACAGAAAAAGCGGCGCGATCAAAGAGCATCCCAATACGGAGATCACCGACCTTCCGGGTATCTACAGCATGTCTCCGTATACCGCTGAGGAGATCGTTTCCCGTCAGTTTATTCTGAATGAAAAGCCCTGCGGCATCATCAACATCGTGGATGCCACCAATATCGAGCGAAATCTGTATCTGACCATGCAGCTGATGGAGCTGAATGTGCCGATGGTACTGGCTTTGAACATGATGGATGAGATCCGCGGAAACGGCGGTTCGATCCTGGTTAACCAGATGGAGCATGAACTGGGTATCCCGGTGGTCCCCATCTCCGCCGCCAAGAATGAAGGTATCCACGAACTTGTCGACCATGCCCTGCATGTGGCGAAATATCAGGAAAGACCGGGAAGACTGGACTTCTGTGATGAGAACGACAACGGCGCGATCCACAGATGCCTTCATAGCATCATGATCCTGGTTGCCGATCACGCCAAAGCGGCCGGTATTCCGGAGCGTTTTGCCGCCACCAAACTGGTGGAAGGCGATTCCCGCATCCTGGAAGCCCTGAATCTGGATCAGAACGAAAAAGAAACGCTGGAACATATCATCAAGCAGATGGAAGATGAGTCCGGCATGGACAGAAGCGCCGCTATCGCCAATATGCGGTTCACCTTCATTAAGAAGCTGGTCGACCACACTGTGATCAAGCCCAAGGAAAGTAAAGAGCATCAGCGTAGCCGACGGATCGATAAGATCCTTACGGGAAAATATACCGCGATCCCTGCCTTCATCGCGATCATGGCCGCTATCTTCTTCCTGACCTTTAACGTTATCGGAGCATTTTTCCAGGATCTTCTGGAACAGGGCATCGAACAGCTGACCAAAGTAGTCGATTCCGCCCTCACCTCCTGGAACGTCAATGCAGTGATCCATTCTCTGGTGGTCGATGGCATCTTTACCGGAGTAGGAAGCGTGCTTTCGTTCCTTCCTGTTATCGTAACGCTTTTCTTCTTCCTTTCTTTACTGGAAGATACAGGCTATATGGCACGAATCGCATTTGTCATGGATAAGTTCCTTCGTAAAATGGGTCTTTCGGGCCGTTCTATCGTTCCGATGCTCATCGGTTTCGGATGTACGGTACCGGGCGTCATGGCCAGCCGTACGCTTCCTTCCGAGCGTGACCGTAAAATGACGATCCTTCTGACACCGTTTATGAGCTGCTCAGCCAAGCTTCCGATCTACGGATTTTTTGCCCAGACATTCTTCCCGAAATACAGCGGACTGATCATGGTATCGCTGTACTTTATCGGTATCTTCATTGCCATTATCGTGGCCCTGATCGCCAAGCGCACCGCATTCCGCGGAAAGGCCGTTCCTTTCGTTATGGAGCTTCCGAATTACCGTATGCCGGGCGCAAAAAACGTCAGCCAGCTTCTCTGGGAAAAGGCCAAGGACTTTCTGACCCGTGCCTTTACCGTCATCTTTATTGCCTCGCTGGTGATCTGGTTCCTGCAGTCTTTCGATTTGAGCCTGACACTGACATCCGATTCCAGTAAGAGTATCCTGGCCCAGCTCGCCGGCGTGATCGCTCCGGTGTTCAGTCCCCTGGGATTTGGTGACTGGCGCTTCTCCACTGCCCTTATCTCCGGCTTTATTGCCAAGGAGAGCGTCGTTTCCACACTGAATGTACTGGTTGGTGACGGAGAGGCTGTTCTGCCGCTTCTTTCTTCCCTTCAGTCATTCTCTCTTCTGGTGTTCTGTCTTCTCTACACTCCCTGCGTCGCCGCAGTTGCTTCGATCCGCAGAGAACTGGGAACAAAGTGGGCCGGTATCGTAGTGATCTTCCAGTGCGCTGTTGCCTGGGTCGCCGCCTACGGTGTCTATCTGATCGGCACGCTTTTTGGCTTTTGACAGATTCGAAAATCGTTTCGTATCAAATTGATGTCCAATTTGTTAAATAGATTGCCATGAATTAATTACATTCCCATATAAAAACCTGACCCCGAAGTCATACAACGTCGGGGTCATGCGATGAAATAGGTTCTTGCAGCTGTAGTACGTCATGTGGAAGTGCAAGAAGTTGTCAATAACCGTGAGGATTCGGGTAGTGTGCGTCAGAAAGATGGCAAGCTTTCTCTAACGGAGGCATTGGGGTTGCTAGTCACACTCTCCTCACTTGAGTATATTCTAAACTATTTCAGAAAAATCGATACCAAATTTTAGCACTTTATGTCATAATGATGGTGTAAGTTTATTACATAATGGCAACATGCATTGGGGTAGGGTTATATGGATCAGGATATCAATAAAGAATTACAACGTCTTCTTTTTATGCAAAGAGAACGTCTTATGGTGCGTTCCTCTTATGAACACGAGTTCGACTTTTACGATCTGGTGGCCACCGGAGAACTGGAAGAAGTCATGCGGCAGGTTCGGGAATATCACATTTCCGAGCTTCGCGGCGTCGGTACATTATCGCCGGACCGTCTGCGCAATGTCCGCTATCACCTCATCATTTCCATCGCCATGATCGCCAGATACTGCATCAACTACGGCATGGATGTGGAAACTTCCTATTCTCTTTCAGATATTTACATCCAGAAATGCGATGCAGCCACTTCCACGACTCAGCTCGATGCCATTCAGCAGCAGTGCATCGAGGACTACTGCACCAGAATGCGCGCCCTGAGAATGGACAACATCTTCAGTAAACATGTGGTTCTGGCCATCGAGTATATTTACAGCCACCTGCAGGAGCGGATCCTGGTACCGGACCTGGCCGAGCATCTGGGATTAAACGATGCGTACTTTTCCAAACTCTTTAAGAAAGAGACCGGTGTGTCCGTCAGTGACTTTATCCGTCTGAAGAAGATCGATGCGGCCAAGCACATGCTGAAGCATTCCGATTATTCGTGCCTGTCGATCTCCCAGTTCCTGTCTTTTTCGACACAGAGCCACTTCATACAGGCATTTAAAAAGCAGACCGGTGTGACTCCGGAAGAATACCGGAAAGACTATTTCCATAAGGCTTTCCCGAAAGATGCCAAGACCAAGCAGGGCGCTTCTCTTCCTGTCGAACATACTGAGGAAGAGCTGGCCAAGCTTCTGGAGGAAGCAAAAAAGAAGAATCTCGCCACTTCTTCCCGCACAAATGCAGAAGAATAAGAAACAGAGATTCTTTCTTCCGGATACTGTCAGATAATTTCGTATCCTTCTTGAGCGAGCACATTCAGTGCCCGCTCAAAATTTTCTTTTTTCACAAGAATATAGTCTGTGTTATATGTGGATACCGCAAAGATCCCGATCTTATTTTCTGCCAGAATACCGGACAGTTTGGAAAGGATACCGATCAAGGAAAAATCAAGAACTCCCTCGATCCGGAATCCCTTCCAGCCATCGTCACGTGACGTCGTATTTGCCGGCACATCCTCTTCCCGGCAAACCAGCGAAAGCTCTTCATCGGTTTTTCCCACGAAGACATATTCTCCCCGAAGGTTAATTCCTGTGGCATCCGTGAGTTTGCAGACGCTGAAGATATATGGCAAAGTTTTCAGTTTCATATCGGTTTCTCCTCTTCAGAAAAAATCACACCTGTTTCTGATCTATTTCGTTTTATAAAAGGGGCCTCTCCGAACCCGGAGACGCCCCCTCTTCGATTTCTTTACAACGTGTTTTCCGTCTTACTTAGCAGTCTCGATTTCCTTAAGTGCAGCTGCGATGGCTTCTTCGGCTGTCATCTCAACTACTTCGGAACCGGCACGGAGCTTGTATTCCACCTTGCCTTCTGCTGCCTTACGGCCGACAGTGATACGGACCGGAATACCGATCAGGTCGGCATCCTTAAACTTGACGCCGGCACGCTCTTCTCTATCGTCGATCAGAACCTCGGCACCGGCCTTCTCGAGTGCATCGTGGATCTGCTCTGCCATCTTTACGACTGTCTCATCCTGGGATGTGGTCGGAACAACGATGACCTGATACGGAGCAACGGACATCGGCCAGATGATACCATTCTCATCGTAGTGCTGCTCGATGATCGCGGCCAGTGTTCTGGAAACACCGATACCATAGCAGCCCATGATCATGGAATTCTCTTTTCCGTCCTTATCCAGATAGATGCAGTGGAGAGCATCGGAATACTTAGTACCGAGCTTGAAGATATGACCGACTTCAATACCTCTGCACATGGACATCGGCTTGCCGCACTTCGGGCACGGATCACCTTCCACGGCGCCACGGACATCCACAACACGGTCCGGTGTAAAGTCACGGCCGAAATTCACATTCTTAAAGTGATAGTCGGTCTCGTTGGCACCAACGATGAAGTTGGTCATAGCTGCAACCTCATAGTCAGCGATCACTTCAATCTTTTCCTTCAGACCAACAGGACCGGCAAAGCCGACAGCCGCACCGGTAACACGTTCTACTTCCTCGAAGGAAGCCAGGTTCATCTCTGTCGCATCAAAGAGGTTACCGAGCTTGGTCTCATTGATCTCACGGTCACCACGGACCATAACGGCTACGATCTTGCCGTCGATGTTATAAAGGATCGTCTTGGCAAAGGCGGTCGGTTCAGACTTCATGAAATCCATAAGTTCTTCGATCGTCTTTACGTGCGGGGTCTCGATCTTCTCGATCGGCAGCATTTCCACACCCTCCGGCTTTTTCACCTCCGGGCACGGTGCTTTTTCTTCGTTAGCAGCATAATCGCATGCCGGGCAATATGCGATGGCATCTTCACCGACAGCCGACTTCACCATGAACTCCTGGGAACCGGAACCACCCATAGCGCCGGAATCCGCATCAACCAGAATGTAGTCCAGGTTGCAGCGGTCAAAGATCTTGCAGTAGGCTTCCTTCATGGTGAGGTAAGACTTATCCAGACCGGCCTCATCCACGTCGAAGCTGTAGGCATCCTTCATGACGAACTCACGGGAACGGACAACACCGAATCTCGGACGCTTCTCGTCACGGTACTTATGCTGGATCTGATAAAGTGTCACCGGCAGATTACGATAAGAACGGATCGTATCCCTTACTGCTTCGGTAAACGGCTCTTCATGCGTCGGGCCCAGGCAGAACTGACGTCCGCCACGGTCCTTTAAACGGAACATTTCCGGACCGAACTTTTCCCAGCGGCCGGAAGCCATATAGGTCTCGGCAGGAAGAACTGCCGGCATGATGAGCTCCTGTGCTCCGGCTCTGTCCATCTCCTCACGGACGATGGCCTCGACCTTACGATATGCACGATAACCCATCGGCATATAAGAATAGATACCGGCAGCGGCCTTACGCATCAGACCGGCGCGGAGCATGAGCTGATGGCTCACGATCTCGGCATCAGACGGTACTTCTCTCTGTGTAGACATGAAAAGTTTCGATACTCGCATGATTGGTTCCTCTTTCGTTTCATCGCGCACATACGCGCATATATAATAGATAGCACTCAAAAGTATAATGATTTGGCGTGGTTATGTCAATTTGCGTGCGATCCTTAATCAAAGGAATGAACATACATCCAGACGAATTGCGCCACCAATGCAAAAGGAACAGCGCAAATCAAATCGGGGGAACCCGGGTTCAAAGTAAAATGCAGGATTCCCCCGAATATAGTAAAATGAAAACAGTTACCGCGGGTGCATTTCCCGCAGAAAGAGGCGGCTTATGAAATATGACATCCTCATCGTGGGCGCCGGTGTGGTGGGAGCTTCTATCGCTTACAGCCTCATCCCCTACAATGTTTCCGTGCTTCTTCTCGATAAGAATAATGACGTCGCCATGGGCGCCACCCGCGCCAACAGCGCCATTATCCACGCAGGGTATGACCCGAAACCGGGCACCCTCATGGCCAGACTCAACGTGGAAGGAAACCGTCTTTGCGGAAAACTCTGTGAAGACCTAAGTGTCCCCTTTACCCGCTGCGGCTCTCTGGTCCTCTCCTTTTCCGAAGAAGACCGGTCCACTCTTTCCGAGCTTTATGACCGCGGAATCAAAAACGGTGTCCCTGACCTGAAACTTCTCTCCAAAGAAGAATTACGAAAGATTGAACCCGGTGTCTCAGAAGAGGCCACCGGCGCACTTTATGCTCCTACTGCCGGCATCATCAATCCCTGGGAGCTTTGCCTTGCCCAGGCGGAAGTCTTTGTAAAAAACGGCGGCACGTTTCTTCCCGGCTGTGAAGTTCAGGGTATTTCAGAGATCTTCTCTTCCGAAGGGAAACGCTCCTATCTTCTGAATACCACAAAAGGAGAGATTTCTGCTGATACCGTGATTCTTTGCTGCGGTACCGAAGCAGATACGGTGCACGGCTATATATCCAGTCCGGACTTCAGAATTACTCCCACCCGGGGTGAATACTATCTTCTGGATAAATCCGAAGGCACGAAAGTCAGCCATGTGATTTTCCAGTGTCCGAGTGAAAAAGGAAAAGGCGTGCTCGTCGCCCCGACAGTACATGGCAACCTGATCTGCGGCCCCACCTCTGAAGTTCTTTCCCACGGAAGCGAAGACACTGCGACTACTGCTGTCAAGCTCTCCGAGATCAAAGAAAAAGCGTCCCGTTCAGTAGGAAATATTTCCTGGCGGGACAATGTCCGAAACTTCTCCGGTATCCGGTCTAATTCCACTTCCGATGATTTCCTGATAAGAGAGATCCCCGGAAAAAAGGGAATATTCGAGGCAGCCGGAATCAAGTCTCCGGGACTGGCCAGCAGCCCGGCGATCGGTCCATATATGGTAGAGCTTCTGAAATCAAGTGGCGTCGTGCTTACTGAAAAAACAGGCGGATACGATCTGACCCGGAAAAAGATCCATTTCCGGGATATGACGAACGAAGAACGTGCCGCACTCGTGGCAAAGGATCCGGCATATGGCCGTATCGTCTGCCGCTGTGAAGGCGTCACCGAAGGCGAGATCCGGGATGCGATCCAAAGTCCGATCCCGCCCCTTTCCCTGGATGCCGTCAAGCGTCGGGCCGGCACCGGAATGGGCCGCTGCCAGGGAGGTTTCTGCGGACCGCGTATCGTGGAGATGCTGCTTTCTGAAAGACCTGATTCTTCTCCTCTTTCGATCCTTCAGGACGGAGAAGGTTCCACACTTTTCGTTCCCCGTGATGCGGAAGAAGACTGTTCCTATGAGGAAAAAGAGACTCTGTCGAAGGAGGTGGAATCATGAGATCTTACGATATCGTTGTTATCGGAGGCGGACCGGCCGGTCTGGCTGCCGCAAAAAGCGCCGCTGAAAGCGGCTGCCGTTCCATCCTTCTCATCGAGCGCGACACGAAGCTCGGCGGCATTCTCAACCAGTGCATTCACAACGGATTCGGTCTCTCCCACTTCGGCGAGGAGCTCACCGGTCCGGAATATGCTTTCCGTGCTTTCGAAGAATTAAAGACCATAAACCAGGGCGATCACCCACCCGTCGAGATCCTTCTGGACACCTTCGTTATGGAGATCACTTCTGACAAGAAGATATTTGCCATGAATAAAAAGGACGGCTATTTCGAGATCTCGGCGAAAGCCATCATCCTGGCCATGGGCTGCCGCGAAAAAGCACGCGGCGCTCTGGCGATCCCGGGAACCCGCCCTGCCGGCGTCATGACCGCCGGTCTTGCCCAGCACTACGTCAACATCGACGGCTATATGGTCGGAAAGAAAGTTGTCATCTTAGGTTCCGGCGATATCGGACTCATCATGGCCCGCCGCATGGTCCTGGAAGGCGCGGAAGTGCTGGCCTGTATCGAGATCGCGCCCCAGCCAGGTGGACTGGCCCGAAATGTCACCCAGTGCCTGGAAGATTACGGGATCCCGCTGTATCTGCGCCGCACCGTTACCGCGATCCACGGAAAAGACCGTCTTTCCGGAATTACCGTGTCGGAAGTGGACGAGAAATATACACCGATTCCCGGAACGGAAATGGAGATCGAGTGCGATACGCTTCTTCTCTCCTGCGGACTGATCCCCGAAAATGAACTTTCCAGGAAGGCCGGGCTTGCCATCGATCCGAAGACCGGCGGACCTTTCTCTTCGGATGTGCACGAGACTTCCGTCCCGGGTATCTTCGCCTGCGGAAATGTTCTTCATGTCCATGATCTGGCAGATAACGTCACAAAGGAATCCATTGAAGCCGGAAAAGCCGCCGCGGCATATGTGGCCGGCGCTTCTTCCACTTCGCAGCAGGCCATCAGTTCTCCGAAGGTCTTCCCAGGAAAAGTCGTCAAACCCGTAGGCGAAAAGGAAATGAACACAGATCCTTCCGTCCGGACCATGACCTGTATCATCTGTCCCCGAGGCTGTACGCTGACCGTCACCACCGGAGAAAACCCGACTGTTACCGGAAATGCCTGCCCGCGTGGCAAAGCCTATGGAATCGCGGAAGTGACCCATCCGATGCGTACCCTGACCACTACGATCCGGGTCCGTCTGGAAGATGGAAGTCTTTCCCGCATCAGTGTGAAATCGAAAGGCGAGATCCCGAAAGATGAGATCCGCTCTTTGGCCGAAAAGATCCATCACACCATCATCTCCGCTCCCGTATCTGTCGGTGACGAAGTGATCCCCGGAGTGGTCGCCACGAGCGCCACCTGACCCCTCCCCCTCTCTCGAAGAAAAGGAAGCCAGACCGAAGGCGCCTCTTTCAAAGAATTAAAAGCATAAAGAAAACCACCTAGTCACGAGTTTTTTTGCAAAGCAAAAATGTCTGAGTGACGGGTGGTTTTTCTTTATGCTTAATTATCTAAAGAATCATGCCTTCGGTCTGGCAACCTTCGCATATACCTCCGGAGCGGTCTCTTCGAAGAGGTGAACCATCTCCTCATCGGAGATAACGGTGACACGGCCGCCATCGTACTCTTTATCGATCCACTCCTTCATCTTGGCGATGAACGGATCTTTCTTGCTGACAGCGTTTTCGCCGGCCAGACGATAGTAGTTATTGATCCAGCAGGCAATTCCGGCAAGACCGGACACGTTGCTTACGGCAACAAGCGGCGGGCGATCCAGAAGTGCTTCCGTATCGAAGATATTGTAGATCTCCGGATCCTTCAAAAGACCATCTGCGTGGATACCGGCCTTGGTCACGTTAAAGTTCTTACCGACAAAAGGTGTCATCGGCGGAAGTTCATAATGTGTCTCACGGGAGATATAGTCCGCGATCTCGGTGATCACGCGGGAATCCATACCGTCGAGCGTACCACGAAGCTGTGCATACTCAAATACCATGGCCTCCAGCGGTACGTTACCGGTTCTCTCACCGATACCCAGAAGCGAGCAGTTAACCGCCTGCGCACCATAGAGCCATGCGGTGGTGGCGTTTACCACACCCTTATAGAAATCGTTATGACCATGCCACTCCAGCATTTCGCAGGGAACGCCGGCATAATGCTGAAGACCGTAGATGATACCGGATACGGAACGCGGCAGAGCAACACCCGGGAACGGTACACCGTAACCCATGGTATCGCAGGCACGGATCTTTACCGGAATGCCGCTTTCCTCGGAAAGTCTCATGAGGGCGGTGGCAAACGGTACTACGAAGCCGTAGAAATCGGCACGGGTGATATCTTCGAAATGGCATCTCGGACGAAGGCCTGCATCAATGGCATCCTTTACGATACCCAGGTACTTATCCATGGCCTGCTGACGGGTCAGACCCATCTTGTTGAAGATATGGTAGTCGGAGCAGGATACGAGGATACCTGTCTCCTTGATGCCGATGTTGCGGACGAGTGCGAAGTCAGACTTGGTCGCGCGGATCCAGGTGGTGATCTCCGGGAACTTATAGCCCAGAGCCATGCACTGCTCGAGCGCTTCTCTGTCCTTCTGGGAATAAACAAAGAACTCTGTCTGACGGACAATGCCCTTCGGACCGCCCAGGCGGTGCAGCATCTTATAGATCTCCACCATTTGCTCGGTGGTATAAGGTGCACGGGACTGCTGTCCGTCACGGAATGTCGTATCGGTGATATAGATATTTTCCGGCATATTCATCGGAACTTTTCTATAGTTATAAGCGATCTTCGGAACTTCGGCATACGGGAACAATTCACGGAAAAGCTCCGGCTTCTCAACATCCTGCAGTGTATACTGATAGGGATCCTGTTCCAGAAGATTGCTCTTATCACTCAGCGCAATGTTTTTCATGTTATGTTCCTCCTGCTTGCAAAATTAGAAGTTGCACATCTTTGTGCACGTATATAGTAAATAGGTTCGGAGCGCACTTGTCAACGTCAAAATCGCTTTTTCTACTTTTTCATTTAGACCTTTGAAATTTGCAAGATGTTTCTGTACAAATTGCATGAATTCCGATTTTCATTGGGAAATGCACTGTCACGGCAGGGCTTTAGAAGAATAACCGTCCGGAGCCGTGATCCTTAAGCAGAGCCTGGATACGCTTCGGCATAATGGGGTGGGACGAAAGGAGATTGTAGATGAAGACGAAGAATCCGCGCACTTCATGGCAATGCTCCACATAGTCCTGCACGTCCACCTTCTTATAGAGGTGCTTTCCGACTACCAGAGCCAGCATCGGTTCAACACCGCTCTTCCCCACGAGATGCTGGGCCATACGGTCACAGCTGTATTCCCGGGCACGGGACAGGGCAGTACTGACGACCGGCAGGTAGTTGGCAAAAAGAATGCTGATGTTGTAGGAAAAAGTCGCATGACGATAGCGGATATGGGCCATTTCATGAGCCAGAATAAACTTTATGCTGTCCAGATCATGGTGCTCCAGGTAAGCGACCTCGAAAAGATCGGCCAGAAGGACCACATACTGTCTTCTCAGAATAAAGGTGGAAAAAGCATTCAGCACACCGTTTTCCTGAGTAAGATATACCTTCGGCACCTTCTTCATGTTCATTCTTCTGGCATAATCCTGAACAACTTCGTAGATCTCCGGAAAATTCTTCTCCGTGATGCGGATGGAATTGGCGCGGTACTGGGCGTAGTACAGATAGGCCACGGCAAGAAGCATGACCGGCAAAAGGATCAGGATCATGAGGATCTCGATATGGGCGGAGGCTTCAGACGGAATGCCGAAAAGGACCTGATTGATCATGGATCCGGTCTCGCCGGTCAGCGGACCCTCATCAGCAAAGGCCATCACCACAGCGACCAGGGCGATCACCACAAACAGAACGTTAAAGATCACCATAGCCACATACATGGGCTTTTCAGCTTTATGCCGGAAAGAACGGATCTCTTGCTCCGAAAAAGGCGGGATGGGCATCTTATTGTTATCCATATGCAAAAACCTCAATTGTGTCCGATAATTATGTACCATAATATGATATACTTGTTGCGAACTTTTCTCAAGAAAAGCCACGTGAATTCCCGAAATCAGGATTTGCGCTGAAATTTTGACAGAAATCGGAAAGGGAACCTACATGAGCAGCAATTCCGTCGTAAAAAAGATCAAAAAGGCCAATTTCACCTGGCGTATCGTCGTATCTTTGGTTCTGATCGGCGCCACGCTTCTGATCGCCTTTTTACTTATCCCTCAGCACACCAAGTATTACACCGCAAGAGAAAACATCTTCTCTCTTCCCTGCAACACTTACAAAGTCGACAAATACTATAAGGGAAAGACCTACTCGATCTACGACTGGTTCGCCGAGAATAAAGACGGAAAGTTTTACATTGCTCCTGTGCAGGATAAGAACGAGGAAGACTACTACCTGATCGTCTATATTCCGAAAAAGTACGAAGCCAAAGCCGAAACGATCATGGATCAGACTTACGAGTACATGGACAGCGGCGATGATTCCGTTCTGACCGAATATATCAGCTGCAACGGGTATGTCACCGATGTCAACGCCAAGACTTCCCAGTTCCTGGATCAGTATTTTGATGCGATCAGTGCACCGCAGGCGGTACGTGAACGCGTATGTTCCAAGATGTTTGTCATGGTACCGCTTTCTAAAGTCCTGGCTTCCGAAGGCACAGCCTATATTGCGCTTTGTCTGATCATGCTCGTCTGCGCGCTGATCACTCCGCTGACAGGTCTTACCGGTTCGTATTTAAAGCCTTTGAAAAAGAAGCTCAGTGCCGAGAACATGACCTTGGAAGATCTGGACAACGAGTTTTCCAATACACTCTTTACCTACGGGAATATCCAGGTCTCGAAGGATCACATCATCCAGATCGGCGCCACTCCGACGATTTTCCCGATCAAGGACATCGTCTGGATCTATCCGAGCAAAATGAACCAGGTCAACAGTGCCCCGATCTACCGTGGTATCTTCATGACCAGATACCATCAGTGCTTCCAGCTGAACGTGAAAAACCAGGCCGAAGCCGACAGCCTCTGCCAGAACGTGCATAAGCTGCAGAGCCGGGCGCTCTACGGGTATGTGATCGAGAATTCCACTATGTACTACAAGCACTTTAACGAGCTGATCGATCATGTATATAACCAGAGCGACGCCCCGTCTGAAGATTCCGAAGCTACCTCACCTGTAGTTCCGGCACCATCCGAAGCTCCGGCATCTCCGTTTGTTCCTGTTTCCCACAGCATACCGGCACAGAACCAGGAAGGCTCTTCTGCTTCCCCGTTTGCTCCGGGAAATTCAGAAAATGTATTACCGGATACTATTTCCGAAAGCTTCACATCCGGACTTCCGGATCCCACCAAAAAGGAGTGATAACCTATGAAAGACGGTTTTTTACGTGTAGGCGCCGCAAGCCCGAAGATCCGTGTCGCGGATATCGACTTTAATGCTGAGCAGATCATTTCCTGCGTGAAAAACGCGGATAAGGACTGCGCCCTTCTGGTCTTCCCTGAACTTTGCGTGACCGGCTGCACCTGCGGCGATCTGTTCCGTCAGGAAGCCTTTATCGACCATGCCTGGGAAGCCCTGTACCACATTGCGGAAGAAACCTCCGATGCCCCGCAGGTATTCATTATCGGCCTTCCGGCTTATATCGAAGGAAAACTTCTGAACCTGGCCGTGGTCCTTCACGAAGGAACACTTCTGGGCTGTAACGTAAAGCTCACTTTAAGTGAAGAACAGTCCCGCTACTTCTCTCCTTATGAGATCGACGGTTCTTTCTATGACGAGTATTTTGATGAGGAGATCTCCTTCGGCCAGCCTCTGTATTTCAGTGATAACGACCTGTTCTCTTTCGGCGTGATCTTTGATGAAGATCTTCGTGCACCGATCTCGGATGATGTGGATTTCGCCCTGGCCCGATCTCGGATGATGTGGATTTCGCCCTGGCCGGATGCCAGATCCTGGCGACCCTCTCTTCCCGTCCGTACATTGTCGGTTCCACGGAAAAGACAGCGACGCTTCTTTCCGCCCAGAGCAAAAAACTTCATGCCGCATATATCTATGCCAATGCAGGTATCGGTGAATCCACCACAGACCTTGTCTTTGCCGGCACCAACTTTATCTATGAAAACGGAAAAAAGCTTTCTGAAAGCCGCCCGTTTTCGGATGAAGCCATCTACACCGATCTGGACCTGAAACTTCTTTCCGGCGAGCGTCTCCGTGACGATGCCTGGAGGACCGACTTTGCCAACAGCGCGACAGATTCCGACTTTGATATCGTGACTTTCCCTATGGATCTGAATGAAGAATTATCTCTGATCCGGAAAGTGCCGAAGAATCCGTTTGCTCCGGAAGATCCCAAGGAGATCGCGGAGCGTTGCGAGCAGATATTAACGATCCAGGCCATGTCCCTGGTGACCCGTATGAATCATATCCACAGTAAGAAGGTCATCGTCGGTCTTTCGGGCGGACTTGATTCCACACTGGCTTTTCTGGTCAGTGCCCGTGCCTTTGACATCATGGGCCTTCCCAAGAGCGATATCCATGCCATCACCATGCCCTGCTTCGGAACCACTTCGAGAACGAAGAATAATTCCATCGAGCTGGCCAAGGCATATGGCGCAAAGATCGACGAGATCTCCATCAAGGATTCCGTGATCCAGCATTTCAAAGATATCGGTCATGATATCGATAACCATAATGTGGCTTATGAAAATGCACAGGCCAGAGAGCGCACCCAGCTTCTTATGGATCTGGGAAATGACGAAGGCTCTCTGGTGGTGGGTACCGGTGACTTAAGTGAACTGGCACTGGGCTGGGCCACCTACAACGGTGACCATATGTCCATGTATGCCGTCAACGGTTCGGTTCCGAAGACCCTGATCCGCCATGTGGTCGCTTACGAGGCTGACCGGGTGGAAAAGACCCAGCCGGAGCTTTCCGCTGTCCTTCGTGACATCTTAGCCACACCGGTTTCTCCGGAGCTTCTCCCGCCGACAGAAAACGGCACGATCTCCCAGAAGACCGAAGATCTGGTAGGTCCCTATGAGCTTCACGACTTCTTCCTCTACTATTTCGTCCGTCTGGGCTTTGCCCCGTCGAAGATCTACCGTCTCGCGAAGGTGGCATTTTCAGGCGAATACGACGACGATACCATCTATAAGTGGGAAGAAAAATTCATTACACGTTTCCTTACCCAGCAGTTCAAGCGTTCCTGCATGCCGGACGGCCCGAAGGTCGGCTCCGTGGATCTTTCTCCGCGTGGCGATTTGAAGATGCCTTCCGATGCCGCCACCAAAGTCTGGCTGGATGAACTTCGAAGCGTCCGGGAGTAAATCATGAAAAAAGAGAGAACCTTTCCTTCTGCCGTCGTTACTGAAAAAGCCGAGGCCGCCATTAAGCGCGGACACCCTTGGGTCTACGACACCGAGATCACCGAGTTTTCCGAAAAAAAGATCCGGGACGGGATCTTCCCTTCCGACCTTTCCGTAGAAAACGGCGCGCTGGTGGATGTCCGTTCCGGTAAAGGCCGGTATCTGGGAACAGGTTTTCTGAGTCTGCAAAGCAAGATCCGCATCCGGATCCTGTCCGATAATGCCAACGAATCTTTCGGTCCCGCTTTCTTTTCCCGCAGGGTGAAATACGCGCTGGATATGCGCCGTACCGTCATGAAGGACGACTACGCCTGCTGCCGCCTGATCTTCGGTGAAGCCGACGGACTTCCGGGTCTGACCGTGGACCGCTACGAAGATATTCTTTCTACCGAAGTCCTGTCCTATGGTACCGAGCAGGTCAAAGACAGCATTTACCGGGCACTGGTGGAGGAACTGAAAAAGGACGGGGTTACCGTCCGTGGCATCTTTGAACGAAACGAAGCCGTCCTTCGCGAAAAGGAAGGTCTGCCGCTGGAAAAAGGCTGGTATAAAGCAGATTTTCTCCCAGGTTCCCTGGAAGGAAACTTCCCTTCTCCCCGTGTGGAGATCTGTGAAAACGGCATCCGCTATACCGTTGATGTGGAAAACGGCCAGAAGACCGGATTTTTCCTGGATCAGAAATATAACCGTCTGGCAGTCAGTAAGCTTGCCTCCGGCATGAAGGTACTGGACTGCTTTACCCATACCGGTTCCTTTGCCATGAATGCGGCCAAAGGCGGCGCTTCTCATGTTACCGCTGTGGACGTGTCCCAGTTTGCCGTGGATACGGCTTCGGAAAATGCACGGATCAACGGTCTTTCCGACAAGATGGACTTTATCTGCGCTGATGTGTTCGAGCTTCTTCCGAAACTGGAACAGGAACATGCGGACTATAACTTCATCATCTTAGATCCGCCGGCCTTTACCAAGAGCCGCAAGACCACGGATAACGCCAAGCGGGGCTATAAAGAGATCAACTACCGGGCCATGAAGATGCTGCCTCGTGGCGGCTATCTCGCCACCTGCTCCTGCTCGCACTTTATGCCCAATGAGCTGTTCCGGAAAATGCTCCTGGAAGCGGCCCGTGATGCGGGTGTGACCCTTCGTCTCATCGAAGAAAGAAGAGCGGCCCCGGATCACCCTGTTGCCATGGCGATTCCCGAGACCGACTATCTCAAATTCTATCTTCTGCAGATCGTCTGATCCGACAGTGCTTTTGCCGCAGAAGCTTCTTACATATCATCGAACTTGATCGAATCCACACCGTCTTTGAAGCGGAATTTCAGCCGCAGGAGACGAAGTCCGCGCTTTCCGAAATGCATTCTGAAGATCGAGTGCTTATTTAATAGACCGATCTGAATGGTCTTACTGACTTCTACCCCGTCTGTTCCGTTAAAGGGCACCACATGCATGGGAATGCTGGTGTAATACAGCGTAATAGGAAGCTGCGCCAGAGGCGTCAGATCGGATACAGCCACCAGCTCACACTCGTACATGCCGGGACGGTCAGTGGTCAGGCCGAATACGAAATCTTTTCCATCGGTGGTATCCACAGAAAGTTCGATCACCGGATCTGTATCGATCTCATAGTACACATCCACTTTGGCTTCGATGGTGTCATCGGAGAAAGGACAGTCGATGTGGCTGACCTTGGGACGGTCACCCATAACCGCATCCATGGCGGGTGTATTCAAAGCAAAGCGCAGGATATTTCCGGCATTTCTCTGAAGCTCGGAACGGGTGATCAGGTCTTCTCTTCCGGAAGTCAGATTCTCGTATGTATCTGTGGAAAGCAGATCTCCCTTTTCAACCGAAGAGCAGACCATATACACATCGCACTGGGCCCGCGCCATCACGGAATGCTCACGGAGCGAATGGTCGAAGGGATTGTCCGAGGGCTCATCGATAAACGCCCACCAGTCTGTCATGAGAAGGCCTTTATAGTTCCACTGGTCACGAAGGATGATATTATCCAGCTCATAGTTCGAGGTACCAAAGCAGCCGTTGATCATGTTATATACAGTCATAATGCTTCTGGCACCCGCTTCTTTGACCGCGATCTCAAATCCCTTCAGATAGATCTCACGAAGCGCTCTTTCCGAAACAATGGAATCCATATAGCGGCGCTGCGTTTCCCGGTTATTACAGCAGAAATGCTTGATGGTGGCGCTGACGCCGTGCTTTTCCAGACCCCGGATCTGCGCCGATGCCATGCGTCCGGTCAGAAGCGGATCTTCGGAAAAATATTCGAAGTTTCTTCCGTTTAACGGATGACGGTGGATGTTGATGCCCGGCCCCAGGATGCAATCCACTTCATTACTGATCATCTCGATGCCGAAATAGTCGAAGAGTTCTTCATTTAATGCCTCATTGAAAGTACAGGCCAGGCAGGTGCCGTTCGGAAGCGCGAAGGCTTTCTTTCCGCTGTCGATACGCATACCGGAAGGGCCGTCATCGCAGCAAAGCACCGGCACGCCCATTTCCCGAAGTTCCTTCGTCACGCCGCCATAGGCAGCCGCGGTACCGGTGGTGACCTTCGGGCTGCTCATGCCTTCACCACGGATGATCAGGCTCAGATCCTCATCGGAAAGCTGGGCGATAAATTCATCCAAAGTATTCTTTCCGGTCTTCACATCCGAGAACTTGATTCCTCGGTCTCCTGTCTGCGGGATCTCCTTCGGAAGTCTGGAAAGCCGGCTGTCCACATGCTCCACTTCCCGAAGCGGAACCGGCTCATACGCTTTTCTGGACGCAGCAGGTGCATTTCCAGTAGAAAGGGTCAGACGGGAGAAAGCCTCACGTGGCTTGGCTGCCGACTCCAGTTTCTCCAGCATCGTGTCCTGATCCAAAGAAAAAGATCCGGCCTCCACTGTATCTGCCGCGTTCTCGCCCACATAGAAAGTGTATTTCCCGGAAGGAAGTACCCATCCGGTCTTTCCAAGAAGCCGGCCGTCATCGTCGAAAGACGCAAAGCGGTTGGCGCCGAAGCTGAAATTCAGGATCTGCTCTTTTCCCGGCTCCAGATCTTCTGTCTTTTTGAAATCCACCAGTACACGGGAGGCGGCGGCCAGTTTATCGGAAGGTGTTTCCGCAAAGATCATCACCGTCTTTTTACCGGAAACATTTCCTGTATTTTTCACTTTCAAAGACACCATCACATCCGTCCCCTGAGAAGAGAATGTCACGTCGGAGATGGCAAAGGTCGTGTAGGAAAGACCGAAGCCGAAAGGATACAGCACCTTCTCCGGCGCAAAGGTAGAGAAATACCGGTATCCGACAAAAATATCTTCTGCGTAGAAGTCCTTACTTAAATCTTCCCCGCCGAAATTCTCGGTGGACGGATAATCCGCGATCTCTTTGGCAATGGTATCCGTCAGGCATCCGGACGGCACCGCTTTTCCGGTGATCAGATTCGCCACCGCCGTGCCGCCGATCATGCCGGCCTGCCAGACATACATGACAGCAGCCGGATCGTAATTTGCCACAAAGGACATATCGATAATGTTACCCACATTTAAAAGCACGATCGTCTTCGGGAAAGCTTTGCAGACTTTCCGGATCATGTCCTCTTCCCCGTCACGAAGGAAGAAAGAACCTTTTTCCGCTGTGTTATCCCGGTCTTCTCCGGCAGTTCTGGCAATGACCAGTATCGCCGCATCATTTCGGGAAGCCGCCTTTTCTACCACTTCATCCGAAAGCGGCATCTCTTCCTGGGACCAGTTCTCTTTTCCCCAGCCCAGACCCGGATCTACCGGATGCGTCTTTTCCCACTCTTCGTAAAGAGCGGAAAGCTCTGTATCGATCTCGATGGCGTCATCATTCTGGAGCCCTTCCAGGATCGAGACCACGTGCTTGACGTTTACCATACCGCCGGAACCAGTTCCGCTCTTATAGTAGTGGTCCTGCATTCTGCCGAAGACAGCCACCTTTGTCCCTTCAGAAAGAGGAAGCGCCTCCCGGTCGTTTTTCAGAAGGACAGAACCTTCCTCCGCCACGCGGATCGCGCAGTTCGTATATTTGTTCCAGTCAAGAATATATTCCGGCATAAAAGAACCTCCAAAGGGTAAGTGTCATACACTACGATTGTACCCTATGGAGGTTCTTCCGTTTATAAACATTTTGTCAATTTTTGGAAGGATCCGATTCGTTTTTCAAAGACTTTCCGCTTCGACCCAGGACCCGTCCGAAGAAAAAAGCGTTTACATATTCATTCCGCTGACAAGCTTCAGATACGTTCTTCTTGTGAAAAGATAGGCCACCGTATAGACAACGGTAAAGACAACGATACAGATAGCAAGGATCACAAGGAATAGGGACGCCTTGACTCCGCCAAAGAGTACCAGGATGCGGTTGACCATCGGGAAGGACGCGGCGGTATGGATCACCGCGACCAGGATCGGCAGGATAAATACCACAACGATCTGGGAATTGACAGACTTCTTGATCTCTTTCTTCGTAAGTCCCACCTTACGCATGATGGCAAACCTCTTACTGTCCTCATAGCCCTGCATGATCTGGCTGAAGTACATATTCAGGATCGTGATCGTCAGGAAAGCCGCACTCAGGAACAGTCCCAGGAAGAACAGTCCGCCGTAAAGACCGGTGATCGTTTCCACCATGTTTACCTGTGAATTTTCAAATATATACCCGTAATCCTTCTGATTCTTAGTCAGCTCGTTGTAAAACTCCATCTGGGCATCTCTTCCAGATGAGGTGTTGATGGAAACCAGAGTATGCGCATCTCCATACTCCAGGGCAGATGGCTCGATATACGGGATCACATTGGGAATCTCCTCATCCGGAAGCACGATAAAATAAATCCCGTCGATCACATTGATCGAATTTCCGTAGCTGATCAGCGGTACTTCAGGAAGCGGCACGGAATGGTAGAGCGAAGAATACTCGGGAAGTGCATTGAAATCCGGATCCGTGGTCCGGAAACTGAAATCTCCCGAAGGTTTCTTTCCCGTAAGAACGGCGATGCCGACTTCATCTGAAGCAAGCTGAATGTCCGTGCCTAATGATTCATTGTAGGCAGAAAGCGGAAGAATAAATACTTCAGCCGTATCCACCACCGCATAACTCGGGTAGGTCATAATGAAGCCGTTGGCTACACTTCCGTAGGCATTATAGTACTTATACTTCATGATTTGATCGATCTTCACGCCGCTTTTTTCCGCACCGGCATAAATCTTCTCATAATACGTCTCCGGATCTTCTCCTTCTGAATCGTAAACCAGAGTATAACTTACCGGGAAACGCTCCTCCACCAGACTTCTCACGGTCCAGTAAAGTGTCACCACAGAAGACAGTGTGACCAGCACCGTGGTGGCAAAGATACAGATCGATGCCAACGTTGCGGCATTTCTTTTCATTCTGTAAAGCATACCGGACACGGAAATAAAGTGGGAAGTCTTATAGTAGTAACTCTTCTTTTTCTTCATCGTATTCAAAAGAGTAATGCTGCCTGCCGTAAACACCGCTACCGTACCGATGATGACCAGCATGACCGCAATGAAGAACATGTTGAGCGCATCCACCGCTGATTGGGAACGGAACGAAAGATAGTATCCTCCTGCCAGGCACGCGATACCGATAATGGCCAGGATCCAGTTGGATTTCGGCTTCTTTTCACCCCGAGCCTGTTCTTTCATATATTCCAGCGTATTTGTCCGAAGGATACCAATCGCATTGATCAGGAAGAAAACGAAGAAGAATGTGGCAAAGACCGCGGCATTGATGATCGTCGGAACGATCTGGATGTCCCATCCGAAATCCGCTTCCTGATTATAGAGTTTTAAGATCCCCAGCTGCATAAGCTTGGTAAGTACGATACCTACCACAGTACCCGAAACCGTACTGATCAGATACACGATAAAATTCTCGATAAACTGTACACGGATGATGTGCTTTTTCTGCATACCAAGAACGCTATAAAGACCCAGTTCCTTCTTTCTCTGTTTGATCACGAAACGGCTGACACCCATAAGAAAGAAAAACGAGATATTGTACATGACAAAAATGCCCAACCGCATCACCATCTGAAGTGATGCACCGCCTTCAATGGAAGCGATCACATCGTCTGTGGAAACGGCGAAGATCACATAAGAGATCGTGATCATCATGATGGCCGAAATGATGTACGGCATATAGACGAGTTTATTCTTAGATAGCGCATTCCGCGCCAGACTTCGATATATATTTCTCATATGTTTAGCCCTCCGCGATTAATCCTTGACCGCTTGAAAGCCATCGCCCATGAGGGCGGTCAGAGAATCGGAGATCCGGCGGTAGAACTCACTGTTGCTTTCGTTTCCACGATAGATCTGGTGGTACACGATACCGTCCTTAATAAACAGTACTCTTCCTGCTGTGCTTGCCGCTTTTACAGAGTGGGTGACCATCAGGATCGTCTGCCCGTCTTTATTGATATTCGAAAACTGCTCCAAAAGCTCATCGGTGGAACGGGAATCAAGAGCTCCGGTCGGTTCATCCGCCAGTACCAGTTCCGGCATCGTAATAATGGCCCGGGCAACAGCCACACGCTGCTTCTGACCTCCGGAGATCTCATACGGATACTTTTCCAA
>CADBGD010000033.1 GCA_902794115.1 Oscillospiraceae bacterium | reverse complement strand
CCATCGACGAAGCCATCGAGGCTTATGTCAGCAAACTGGAGCCGATCTTCCCGACCATCGTAGATGAGGGCAAGGCTGTTTCCTATGAAAAGGGCAATGTAGTGAAGAATGCCATCACTGCTCCGGCACTTCTGACCGGCGTGAAGCCGCAGGTATTTATTCCGGTATTCCCGGGCACCAACTGCGAATATGATACGGCATTTGCCTTCTCCCGCGCAGGTGCCACACCGGATGTGATGGTCATCAGAAACCGCAACTCCCAGGAAGTTGAAGAATCCTTCCAGGAGATGAGCGAGCGCATTAAGAAAGCCAACATGATCATGATCCCGGGCGGATTCTCCGCCGGTGACGAACCGGAAGGATCCGGTAAATTCATCGCGGCAGCGTTTAGAAATGCAGCTGTCACCGAGTCTGTCCGTGATCTCCTGTTCAACCGCGATGGCCTGATGCTGGGTATCTGTAACGGATTCCAGGCTCTGATGAAGCTTGGACTTCTCCCGTACGGCGATATCCTGCCGCTGGAGCACGATGGCCCGACACTGACCTTTAACCGGATCGGACGTCACCAGAGCGCCTATGTTTCTACCAAGATCGTTTCGAACAATTCTCCGTGGCTGTCTTTCACAAATGAAGGTGATACCTACGAGATCGCGATCTCCCATGGTGAAGGCCGCTTCTGCGGATCCGAAGCCCTTCTGAAGGAACTCTTTGCCAAGGGTCAGGTGGCAACACAGTATGTGGATGCCGAAGGCAATCCGACCATGGATACCGCCTTTAACCCGAACGGTTCCATGTGCGCCATCGAGGGTATCATCTCTCCGAATGGCCGTATCCTCGGTAAGATGGGTCATAGTGAACGTATGGGCAATGGCATTGCCAAGAATATCCCGGGTGAAAAGGATCAGAAGATCTTTGAGGCCGGCGTACGGTACTTTGTTGGATGATTAAGCAGGAAGTTCTGTCGATACTGGATCAGTATGGCCTTTCGGCCAAAAAGAGCCTGGGGCAGAACTTCTTGTGTAATGAAAACGTGATCTCGGACATTATTGATCTTTCGGAAGCCGGCCCTCAAAGCCGGGTCCTGGAGATCGGGCCCGGAATCGGTGCTCTTTCCGAAAAGCTCGTATCCCGATGTGAAAAGTATGTGGCCATCGAGATCGACACACGTTTTCAGGCACGACTGGAAGAATGTATTGAGAAAAAAGGCGGGACCGTCCTCTTTGAGGATTATCTGACATTTTCTCCGGATACATTACCGGATTTTGTTCCGGATGTGATCCTTTCGAATCTGCCGTATTATGTTATGACACCGATCATGCTTAAGGTTATGAAAGATTATCCTTCGTGCCCGCGTATGGTATATATGGTAGAGGAAGAAGCCTGTGACCGGATCTTCGCTAAACCGAATTCGAAGCAGTACGGTCCGCTTTCGGTATTGACGTCTCTTTACGGAGAGAAGGAAAAAGTTTTCCGGGTCGACGGAGCGAGTTTTTACCCTGCTCCGAACACCACTTCGGCGGTGATCCGGATCGAGCGTGGGGACAATGACTTTGATCCTTCATGGATCAGTTTTGTGGAAAGTGCATTTGCATTACGAAGAAAGACATTGGTCAATAGTCTTTCTTCCGGCGGAAAGTATGGAAAAGAGCAGATCCTTTCGGCACTCTCCCATGCGGCTATTCCGGAAACGATCCGAAGCGAAGCGCTTTTGCCGGAGAACTTTACTGAAATCTATAAGTTCCTTCAGGGAAGAAAGGACGAGTAAACATCATGGCATACGAACGTCTGTCGGATTCTCTTTTCGAGAAATATACTTCGGGAAATGAGAAGCCGAAAACGAAATCGAAGAAGAGTAAGAAAGATAAGGCTGCTCTGGCCGAGTATACGCAGCTTCCGCGGGAAACGGAAGGCAAGCCGAAGAAAAAGACGAAGAAGTCTGAAAATGAGCCTTATCCGCAGAGCCTTTACGTGCGGATCGCCGGAATGAATTACCGTTTTCAGGTGGATTCGGACGAGGAGAAGGCGAAGACTCTTTACTGTGCGAAGGTGGCCAACGATCTTCTGACGGAAACACTGAATGAGAATCCGATGCTTCCCACAAACCAGGCTCTGATCCTTTCCTATATGGAGGCCTGTTACCGCTGGCAGAGTCTTTTGCACCAGCGTGAGGAGGAGACGCAGAAACCCGCGCCGCTTTTGCCTTTGGAGCAATACTGCAAAGATAATAATATTCCCATGGAGGAGTTATGAAAAAACCGGAACTACTTGCCCCTGCGGGCTCAATGACGATGCTTCGGGCGGCAGTGGATGCCGGTGCCGACGCCGTATATCTTGGATTGAACCAGTATAACGC
Organism: Oscillospiraceae bacterium; assembly: GCA_902794115.1. Taxonomy (GTDB): domain Bacteria; phylum Bacillota; class Clostridia; order Saccharofermentanales; family Saccharofermentanaceae; genus Scatonaster. The sequence goes on along the minus strand of CADBGD010000033.1, from coordinate 16,763 downwards.
CCGAATCCATGCGGCGAATTTTACACTTGAGACATTGCGGGAAGCGCTGGAATATGCCCATCTTCGTAATGCCCGGATCTACGTGACACTGAATACTCTTCTGGATGAGGATGAACTGATGGATGCGGTGGAGCTGGCTCTTTCCGCATATAAACTTGGTGTGGATGCATTTCTTGTGCAGGATAAAGGCCTTGCGTCTTATCTGGCAGTGCATTTCCCGCAGATCCCGCTTCATGCAAGTACCCAGATGAATGTGTTCTCTTTGTTCCAGGGACAGGAGATGCAGGATCTGAATATGCAGCGGATCGTGCTTCCTCGTGAGCTTTCTTTAGATGAGATCCGTGCCCGTACCGAACTTTGGCACGAGAGAAATATGGAAGTGGAAGTGTTTGTTCATGGCGCCATGTGTGTCTGCTACTCCGGACTGTGCCTTTTCAGCAGCATGAACCGTTCCGGTTCCAGATCCGGTAACCGTGGTTCCTGTGCCCAGCCATGCCGTCAATCTTACCAGATCCGTGAAGGAAACCGTCAGGTTGAAGCAGGCGGAGAAGTGCTTCTTTCCGGAAAACTGCTTTCTCCGAAAGATCAGTCTGCTTTGCCGTATCTGGCAGATCTTATGAGTATCGGAGTGGATTCCCTGAAGATCGAAGGCAGAATGCGGGATGAGCAGTACTGTACGGCTGTTGTCTCGGCTTACCGCACCATGATCGATGCAATCTACGAAGGAAAAGATTCCGAAGAAGTGATGCAGCAGGTCAAAAATGATCTTCTGGTTACTTTTAACCGTGGCGGAGATTTCACCAGCCAGTATATGGCGGATCAGAAGAGCCCGGATTATCTTTCCGGTGAATATGTTGGTAAATTCGGCCTGTATTGGGGCGAGATCCTTTCCGTGAACGCCAAGGCCGGTACGATCTGTGTCCGTTCCTGGCAGCAGGATGTGCCGCAAAAGGGCGATTTCCTTTCTATCCGGGATAAGAATGTGGAGGCCTGCAGTTTTCCTATTGGTAAGATCGAAGTGTCCAGAAATTCGGCTATCGTAAAGGGGCTTCACCCGGATGCGATCGCGAAACTGCGGACGGGCATGGCGGTCTACCGCATGAGCAAGAAGATCGAAATTGCGAAAGAAATGGTAAGACGGACACCGATTGAAGGACTTTTCAAACAGGAAGGTTCTGACTTTGTTCTGTCGGTAAGAGTAAAAGACGGTGCATTTGCCGGAGTATCGGCATCGGCCAAGGCGGAAGCCCAGGATCTGGGTGAAGGTGATCCGCTGACCTGGGAAAGAACCAGGGAACAGCTGGAAAAGACCGGCCAGACACCATTTCATTTCGTGAAGATCAAGCGGGATGGGGATTTCCCGATCCTCCTTCGGATCTCTCAGATCAATGCCCTTCGTCGCGATGCCATGGCTTTTTTGGCCGAGGCGATCCTGAATAAGAGTATTGAAGGAAGAAATGACCATTATACTGAAGCAGAAGACAAGGGGGGCAGTCTTGAAAAGCCGGAAAAGACTCACATCTTAATTGCGGACTATATCGATGCTTCCCGTATTACTGACGGATATGCCTGCGGCGCGGATCTGTATCTTTTCTCAGCATTACAGGTCACAAGATCCGGCATGATCGGGCGGATCGATGAGCTGCTTTCCCAGGAAAAGGAAGCGAAAATCGGACTTCGTCTTCCGGGCGCATATAAGGACTCTCTTTTGGAGCTTTTGAATAAGTCGGTATCTCTCATGAAGAGTCATGCGGGATCCAGATTTGCCGGATGTTTCGGGACTTCTCCTTCGGACGGAACCGTTGGTCTTTTGGGCGGAAGCAATGTGTATAACCATTACACCTATCAGTATGCCAGCGCATTGAATCTTCCTTATATCGGTGTTTCTTATGAGCTTTCCAATGAGCAGATCCAGCGTCTGGCCGAGTCTTTGGATGAGAAAGAGAAGAAATCGTATATGACCCTTCACCGTTATGGTCCGGTGGAATGGATGCAGTCGGAGTTCTGTCCTTTGGGAAGAAACCAGAAGCACTGCCATATGTGTAAAGATCATCCGGAAGTGACTCTTTCCGAGCTTTCCGGCAATAAAGAAGAAATGCATTCGGAGACGAAAGTAGATGTGGTCTGCTATCCGGGACCGTGCAGAAGTGATCTGTTTGGAAATGCCAAAACTCTTGTAAGTTCCGAAACTGTAAGTATCCTTCAGAAGAACGATATACCTGTGGCTTCGGTTGCCCGGTTTATGAATGAAGACCGGCAGGAGAGAAGAATGATCATGGAATCGCTTCTGGATCTGGAAGACATAACTGAAGATGAGGAGGATTGGTATGAGTTCTGAAATCTTTGTTGAGAAGATCTGTGAGGAGGCCGTGCTTCCGTTTTATGCCCATGAAGGGGATGCCGGAATGGATCTTTGCAGTATCGATGAGTATACGATTGCGCCGGGACAGACGATCCTGGTCCATACCGGTCTGAAATTTGCGATCCCGCAGGGACTTGAGGTACAGATCCGCCCGAGAAGCGGTATTTCTCTTAATACTCCGCTTCGCATCCCGAATGCACCGGGTACCATCGACAGCGGCTATCGTGGAGAGATTTGTGTGATCATGGAGAATACTTCACCGGAAAGCTATTCTGATTCCGCGGAAAAGACACTGTCGGACAAGGGTAATCAGAAAGGCCCGTACCGGATCCGTAAGGGTGACCGGATCGCGCAGATGGTGGTAGCACGCTATGAGACAGCGGTTTTCCAGGAGACGGATTCGGTGGAAACGATCGGTTCTGACCGCCAGGGAGGATTCGGATCGACAGGTGTCCGTTCATAGAAGATGAAACCCACGGTTTCTGTTCAAGCGGAATTGTGAGTGATAAAATAGGAACATTCTGAAGAAGGGAAGAGTATTGTAATCGTTTAATCGGCTATGGGACGTGGTTTGGTGAAAAATCAGGGAGCCAGGCTTCCGATATCAAAACTGATCGTGCGTGTGGCGCTGGTATTGAGTGTTCTTGCGTTCATAACGATCGCTGTTATCGTTATGACAGCCTCGACCGCCAATAATCTGATGAGTATCGAGAAAAAGCCGATGCCGAATATTCCTTCGAATATTCTTCCCAGTTATTCGGCCACAAGTTTTACCTCCGCGGATGATCAGACTATTCTTCACGGATGGTTTTTTAAGACAGACGATCCGATAAGTACGGTTATCGTTGTTCACGATACCCAGTCGAACCGGATCCCCTTTAACGTATCCATGGTCGAGATGATCAATGATTTCCTGAACATGCATTTTAATGTGTTCCTTTTTGATCTTCGGAACTCCGGTGAAAGTGATGGCGCGATCTGCGGCTACGGCTATCTGGAATGGCAGGATGTTCTTGGCGCGATCAAACACGTCAAACAGATCTCTGTCACCACGGATGTGGTCTTATACGGAATCGGATGCGGTTGCAGCGCCAGCCTTCTGGCTATAGATAAACTTCCGCCGTCTTCCGACTCGGAAGTGCTTGAAAACTACAGCAAAAAGATCGTGGATCTGGGCTTTGATGTGACGTATATTGCCGGATTGATCCTGGATTCTCCTGCCAAAAACTCGGATGACTATATCACTCCGTTTGTTATCAAGACCTCGAAATTCGCTTTTGTTACGCAGCACTTCGTTCCTTACGCGATCCGTGTATCCGCAGGTGAGACTGACAGTTTTAATCTGGCGACCCAGATCTCCCGTTTGCCGATTCCTGTCTGCATAATCTATGGCGGCCGTGATACCTTTATCGGAGCGGAGAAGATCGAACAGATCGTTACTGAGCGACAGCGTTTGAATCCGAATACCACCATGTCCCGTATGTTCCCGGGTGCCGGTTATGTGGAATCCTACCTGATCGATCCGGAAGGATACCGCGAGACATTACGTGAATTTCTGAAGACGTACTTTTAATCAGGGAGGCCGAAATTTGAGCATTCTGACTTTAGGAATTGAATCATCCTGCGATGAGACCGCATGTGCCGTAATTGAAGATGGACGGATCGTCCGATCTTCCATGATCGCAAGTTCGGCGGATCTTCAGAGCCAGTATGGCGGAGTCGTTCCGGAACTGGCTTCCCGAATGCATGTGGAGGCGATCGTGCCATGCCTGGAGACGACGATGAAACAGGCAGGAGTCGATTACTCTGATCTGGATGCGGTGTGTGTCACTAAAGGCCCCGGTCTTGTCGGAGCTTTACTCGTCGGTGTTTCTGCCGCAAAAGCCATTTGTGAAGTGAAGGGCCTTCCTTTGGTGGGCGTCAATCACATGGCCGGTCATATTGCGGCCAATTATCTGACGGATCCTTCCTGGGAGCCGCCGTTCCTTTGCCTGGTCGTATCCGGCGGACACAGTGAGATCCTGCTGGTCAAAGACTATACACAGCTGGAATGCGTCTGTGCCACCCGCGATGATGCGGCAGGTGAGGCATTTGATAAGATCGCACGTGTCATCGGCCTTGGCTATCCGGGCGGTCCTAAGCTTGACAAAGAAAGTCAGAAGGGCGATCCTCACGCTTATTCCTTTCCGTCTCCGAAGATCTCGGACTCGCTGGACTTTTCTTTCAGCGGCATTAAGACGGCCGCACTGAATACGATCAACCAGGTGCGGTTAAAGGGAGAAGAGATATCGATCAGTGATTTTGCCGCATCGTATCAGGATGCGATCTGTTCGATCCTTTGTGACCGGCTTGAAAAAGCCATTTCCCTGACAGGTATGAAGAAGATCTGCCTGGCAGGCGGCGTATCGGCGAACTCCTGCCTTAGGTCGAAAGTGGAGATTCTGGCAGAAAAGAAGAAGTGTGCGCTTTGTCTTCCGAAGATGGCTTATTGCACGGATAATGCGGCAATGATCGCCTCTGCGGGGTATTACGATTATATGCGTGGGGTACGGGATCAACTGGATCTGAATGCGTATCCTTCACTGGAATGGAGAGAAGAATATGGCCATTAAGAAAGGCATCAAGATCATAGCGGAAAACCGGAAGGCTTTCCATGATTACTTTATCGACGAGAAATTCGAGGCCGGGATCGTTCTTTCCGGAACCGAGGTCAAATCCCTTCGCGCCGGGAAAGTGAATCTCAAGGACAGTTATGTCCAGGTAAAAGAAGGAGAGATCTTTCTGGTCGGTGTCCACATCAGTCCCTACGAACAGGGAAACCGTTTCAATCTGGACCCTATGCGTACCAGAAAACTTCTGATGCATAAAAGCGAGATCATCCGCCTGTTTTCAACCGTAAAACAGGATGGGTTAACGATCGTACCCACAAAGTGCTATTTCAAAGACGGAAAGGTAAAATTCGAAATCGGTCTGGCCAGAGGTAAGAAAAACTACGATAAACGTGATTCTGCCGCTGAAAAATCCGCTAAGCGGGATATTGACCGGGCAATGAAAAATCAAAAAAACCACTCTGATTTTTGAGTTTTTGCTAATTTTTTTGAGAAAATGGGTCTTTTGTAGTATACTTGATAAGTAGACTTTTTAGGAGACGCGTTGGATGAGTCTGGCACAGGAGAAACGCCGAAAGGCAATCAATCCTTTATATTTTCTGTTTGCTGTCATCATGTGGATCATTGTGATCGGTTGGCTGGCAGTGATTTTTTCTTTGTCTTCAGAGACTGCTGATGTTTCATCGCTCCGCTCTCAGGATCTGGTTGCCCGTTTGAGCCGCAGATTAAACTGGGAAGTGACAGAAGGGTTTGTACGTAACTGCGCCCATGTTTTTGAATTTCTGATCCTTTCCGCGCTTTCCTTTGTCGGCATGTTTGCCACCAATCATGTTATGGTACGGGAAGAAATACCCGTTCTGGATGCTTTGGATCGTTTCAAGAATGATAATGAGATCTATATCGCTGTGTCCTTGTGGATCACATCATTGGCTTCCGCTGCGGATGAATACCATCAGATATTCGTAGATGGCCGTTCTGCCAGCCTTATAGATGTATTCCTGGATCTGTCAGGTGCATTTGTGCTGATGATGATCATCCGCATAGTCGTATCCATATATGCATATGTAAAAACGAAGAAAGAGATTGCTCCGATTTCAGCAGAGTCGCATAGAGAGGAGATTTAATCAATGGGGATCTTTGATAAGAGAAAAGAACGTGATAAGGAGAAGAGTGATTCTCCTATCTGGCAGCAGGCATATATCCCGACATATTCATTTATATCCGATGCATCGGGAAATCCTTCTGCATCGTTTGCGCTTAATGAGGGGGTATCTACCCGGCTTCTGAAAAAACCGCAGGATTATTATGAAGATGTGGACCGTTTTATTCTGATCCTGATCAGTTCGACGGATAAGAAGATCATCGGGGAGCTGCCTTATGATAAAGCTTTAAAGTCACTGGAGAAGTTCCAGACTGATGAAACGAAAGAAGAGATGCTTTTACGTCCGCTGACATATGCGGAGATCAAAGAACTGGCTTCTTTGAAATGATGTAGTTGCTATAATTTTTTGCATTGAAAAAGGAGCGGTCTTTCGGCCGCTCCTTTTGATGTTGATCTTGTTACCACGTATTATTCTTTCATTGTTGTCTTGTCCATATAATCTTCATCTACCACACAGATGTAAGATTTACCGGCATTGACCTGAATTTCATTACCCTTGGAATCAAAGCACTTGATCGGATCGGTTGCGTTCGGCTTGGTCCAGGTGATCGGCTCAAGCTTTCCGTAAGAGATATAGTATCCGGTGCCGCCTTCTTCCATGTGAATGTCCTTGTGACGCTCGGTACTCGGATCATTCGGTCTCGGATTGATCGGGCAGTAAAGTACGAATACATTGGTGAAATGGATCTGTACGTTAGTGTTGATGTCCATCTGCGGCTTTCCGTTGTACTGGCTCTTGTAGTAGACCTTTTCATCCGGATTATAAACGAAAAGTGCATCATCATTACAGCTGGAGAAATAAACATTGATCTCCGTGCAGGATGTGCTGTCCACCATTGTTGCCGTACCAGGCTCAACAAAGCGGAAGAGCTCCGGGATCTCACCGGTCAGATCGATATTGTAAGCTTCCAGAGCCTTCAGAAGGAAGTCACCACGGGTAACGCCGCAATGCTCCAGACCGCCACGATGGTTCGGTTCGCTCATCCATTCCCGGTCACGCCAGCAGTAGCGGCCTTCCGGTACTTCATCAGCATCGTGGGCATGAGTGGAATCGTAGATGTGATTATTCAGGTCGATCCACTGAAGTCCCAGATTACGGATGTGGTTCGGTACTGTCGGTTCATCAGAACCCCAGCAGATAAAGGTACATCCGGTACCTGCGCACATATCTACTGCACCGACACGACCACTTCTGAGAGAACCTAAAAGCGGAATACGGGAAACGTCAGGGTAGACGCAGAGAAGACGGGTCTGTCCGCCTTCGGTCTCATATTCAAAAATTACAGAAGCTTCGCTGGTTCCGCGGGAAGGGTTAGCCTGGATCGTATTATTTACCGGGATACCGATACCGTGTTTGCCTTCGTTGGCCGGATCCATCTCCATAAGACCCGTTAACGGGTTCAGAATGCATGCATTCGGGTCAACGGGAGGCAGTGTTGTCTCAGTGGCTTTGGCAGAAGTCGCACTGGACGAAGCCTCCGATGTAGCTTCTTGTGTGGTAGTGGTCTCAGGGATCGTGTATGAAGATGTGGTTTCTTCTTCCTTCTTACAAGCTGTAAGTGGCGAAGCCATGATCAACATAGTAGTAACAAGGGCTGTTACTTTCTTGATTTGTGTTTTCATCTTCTCTCTCCTTTTTGTAAATATGACTCTATTGTAACATAACGTTCTAAATATCAAGCATGTCATTGAAATGTAATGTAAAATCGGGTAATATGGGTTGATATTAAGAGAGGGAGTATATATGTCTTCGAATACATCAGATAATCGTACATATGGAAATCAGCCTGCGAAACAGCCGAAATCCAAAGGAAAATTAGTTATTCGTATTCTTTGCTATATCCTTTGCGGATTATTAGGATTAGGAACAGGTATTTTTCTGTACATCTATAAGCTGATGGGTGCCGTCGGCTTTGTAAACACACCATTTGTTAATCAGAAACAGTATGACACCATCGATTTTGAGAATCTTGATGATGTTGATCTCAATTCCGGTGATGTTTCGTCTTCCTGGGCGGAGGGCGGACATACCCGCGTATATGTAAATGAGAAGTATCCGATCAAGAAGGTTGCCCAGAAAGACAGCAAGATCGAGAATATCCTGGTTTTCGGCGTTGACTCGCGTGGAACCAGTGACGTGAACTGCCGTGCCGATGCGATTCTTATCGTATCCATCGACCACCGTCATGATTGTATCAAGATGATCTCTCTGATGCGTGATACCGGCGTAAAGATCGAGGGCCGTTCGGCAACGGATAAACTGACACATGCTTATGCATACGGCGGTGTCGGTCTTCTGATCAATACCATTAACGACAATTTCGGTCTGGATGTCCAGCGTTTTGTTATGCTCGACTTCGGAAGTTCCTCCAATCTCATCGATCTGGTGGGTGGCGTCGAGATCGAGGTCAGTGCCGGTGAAGTCCGCTACTGCAACAAGAATATTGATGAAGAACGCGAGCTTCTCGGTAAAGATGTGGATTATTTGACACATGCCGGCAAGCAGAACCTGAATGGTGTGCAGGCGACATCCTGGGCCCGTATCCGTTATCTGGATTCCGACTATGTCCGCTCCGGCAGACAGAGAACGCTGGCTCTGGCGCTTATGAAGAAGGTGGCAGGACTTGGAAAACTCGAACAGGCAGCGCTTCTTGAGGATTCTGCCGGTATGTTCGAAACAAATATGAATGCTATGGATATGATGCGTCTGACTCTTTCGGCCATTGAGGTCCTGGATGAGGTTCAAGAGTATCGTGCACCGGCGGATGGCATGTTCCGTGTTCAGGAAGATCCGTGGATCATGCTCGTAGATTGGGATAGTCAGCTTGAAGATCTCCATCAGTTTATCTGGGAGGAATCAAAATGAGTAAGACAACAGCAGCAGTAGTCTGCGAAACCAATCAGATTTCGGGCCATAATCAGGAAAATGTATTCTTCCACGGTCTTTACCGTGTTCCGGAAGAGTTTTCTTCCACCTATTTCCGTTCGGCCAAATCCACGACTCCGATCCAGATCTTTGCCTGTTTTTCTGCACAGGGAGATGATACGCTTGCGGCGATGACGCTTCAGGATGTGCTGAAGAAGATGCAGGAACTGACGGAAACGACTCAGCAGATGAGTGTTCTGGATTATGAAAGTTTCACTGAGCAGGTCGTAAAAGTATTGAATCATACTGTCTGCCAGTCATCTATCGACCATAACGGCGCACCGGTCCGTGTTGCCATGTCGATGGTGATCATTGAAGGGGATACCCTTCGCGTCATGAATATCGGTAATACCCATATCTGGCTTTTCCGACAGGGTAAACTGATTTCTCTTACCGAGAATCAGACGGTAGCGCACCGCTATGTGCAGATGGGCGCGATCGATAAGTCAGCCGAGAATACTCATGAGGGCCGAAATGAACTGACGCAATTCCTTGGCCGTTTTGCGCAGGACGGAGATGTCATTCCGGATAAGAAAGTTCACCTGAAGCTTCTGAACGATGACGAGATCTGCATTCTCGGTACAGGCCTTGATCAGGGCGTTTCGATCCAGAAAATGGGTACAGTCATCGCCCGTCCTTTGCAGCCTGAAACAAAGGCGAAGGAAATGATCGCCTGTGCTATGCAAAATGGTGTGAAATTCGGTCTGACCGCAACGGTCATCCACATTGACAGTACGCTGATCCTGCCTGGTGAAGCGAATATCGAAGCCTCTTCGGTCACAAATGATCTGGCCGTGGCACCCAAGCCGGTGATCCCGCCGACGCCCGCGGCCCCGGTTACTCCGGCTGCTGCTCCGGTGGAGCCTGTATCTGATGCGACTTCCACATATACTCCGCTTTCTTCTCCTGAATCGGCTCCGACCATTCAGTCAGATGAACTTCGTTATCAGATGAATCAGCAGCTGGCTGATCCGATCGATATGGAACAGTATAATGAAGAAGCGCTTTCGGAGGAGGAAGAACTCCTGAATACTCCGGAGAATGTTAAGAAAGTGAAGAACAAGGAAAAGAAAGAAAATAAAGAGAAGAAGGGAAAGAAGCCTTCTAAACTTCGTTATGTTCTGATCGGATTCTTTATTTTCCTGCTTTGTGCTCTGATCGGGTATGGCGGAATGTATATCCTGTTTAATGCCGGTCACTGGACAGGAAAACTGAAGGCTCCGGAAACGGAAGCAACGGAAGAAATGAGTGATGAAGAGGCGGGTAAGGTCATGTACGTTTTGCATGATGATACGGCGCTCTTTGTAGAAGAATCTCTGGATAGTCAGGCAATCGACACGCTTTCACGTGGCGAAGCGGTCACGCTTATGGCGATGAATGATACTTTCGCCAAGGTGAAGAAGGAAAACGGCCTTATGGGTTATGTTCCACTGGAAATGATCTCGGAAGAAGATCCGACCGCCGGTGAGACTATGCCGGAAGACTTCTTTGATCCGACGCCGGTTCCGACCGAGCCGACCGCTCCGCAGGTGACGGATGACACAGAGCCGGAAGTGACTTCGGAAGACACAACAGAATCCAGTGAGACCTCTGACACCGAGATCACATCGGAGGAAACGTCTGAGAGCAGTTCTGAAGCAACATCGGAAAGCACTCCGGAATCTTCCGATACGGCACCTTCTTCGGATACGACGCCTTCTTCGGATACCACGCCATCTTCCGATACAGCGGCTTCTTCTGAAGATACGCAGGCTCCGTCTTCGGATACAGAGGCGACACCGCCGGCTCCCAGTGAAACACCTGCTGATACGCAGGCTCCCGGAAATGGTGAAAATGAGACCGGTGACGACACCAACACCTGATTAATTAATTCAACGAAAAGAAATGTACCATCTGTTTTTCATAAACAGGTGGTACTTTTTTCCTTCTTATGTAAATGCACTTTTACCGAAGCTGTACTTTGGTCATTTCCTCGATCTTGAATTCGGAAGGAAGAGGTAAGGCGACTTCGCTCTTTTTCAGTACGGATTTATAAAATCCCAGAACCATATCCACGGCTACGTAGCCGGATCGGCCATCCGCCACAGGTGTGCTATGTTCCGAAATAGAACGATAAAGATCGCAGTAGATCCCGTAATGCGGATTCTTGGCAACCTGGATCAGATAGGAAAGACCCACCTCTTTTATATACCGGCGAAGATATTTAAACGCCAGATTTTTTCCTTTCGGTGTGGTAACAGAATAGGAAGGTTTTCCTTTCCGAAGACCGATACGGATAGATGCTTTTTCCGCATTAATGAAGAATGAGGCTTCCTGATCGTTCGGGAAGGTGGAAGTAGTTCCTTCTACCTGGCACAGTGCGCCATTATTGAATGTATATACACCTAATGCTGTATCTTCGGCCTCCATATCCCGGAAACGGTTGGCGATCATGCCGGAGACCGATACCGGCTCGGCGTTCATCAGATAACACATAAGATCCAGGGCGTGGACCGACTGGTTCATCAAAGCACCGCCGTCACTTTTCCAGGTGCCGCGCCAGGCTGCCGAATGATAGTAATCATTATCGTGTCCCCAGCGTACAATGACAGAACCGTGTCCGACTTTTCCGAATTTACCGTCCACCATGTCCTGATGGAGAAGCGAAACGATTGGAAAATACCGGTATATATGGCCCATAACGATCATGCGTCCCAAATTCTGCGCAAGTTCATATAACTCACGGGAACTCTTGTTACTCATGGTCATCGGCTTTTCCAAAAGAAGGTTTGCTCCTGCTTCCAGACAATCTTTGGCAACTTGAAAATGAAGTCCCGAAGGAACGGTAATGCCGACTATATCGGGATGAATATCGGAAAGCATCTCTTTATAGTCGATATAATTATGGATCGAAGCACAGAATGTTTTGTAATTCTTGATCTTCTTTTTGCAGGATCGAAGGAGAGAAGAGGGAGCGTCCGGATTGGTATCTACCAGTGCGCAAAGTTCCATCCTGTCACTTAAACGCGAGATGGCGCGAATATGTTTGGCGCTGACCCGTCCGCAGCCGATTATGGCGACTTTGAGTCTTCTGGTTTCTGTATTTTGTTCCATGTCATACCCTCTTTTTTACTCATTTACCGATATTCTATCACATATGCTTATGATTCTGGCATTAAATGATACAATATTAAATAGCAGATAAAAGGAGGGTAAAGCCATGAATATGCTTCAGCTTATCGAGAAGAAAAGAGACGGTGGTATATTGACCCCGGAAGAGATCGCTTTCTTTGTTTCCGGTGTCACGGATCAAAGCCTTCCTGATTATCAGATCTCGGCATTCCTGATGGCAGTGCTTTTCCAGGGGATGACGGATGAAGAAACGACGGAACTGACCCTTTGCATGTCCCGTTCGGGACAGATCTGTGATCTGTCAGACATTCCGGGAACGAAGGTGGATAAACACAGTACCGGCGGTGTCGGCGATAAAGTCACACCGATCCTGCTTCCCATTATTTCGTCCTTTGGCGTCCCGTGTGTAAAGCTTTCGGGCAGAGGTCTGGGGTTTACCGGCGGTACGATCGATAAGTTTGAATCCATTTCCGGATTTAACTGCTCGGTAGCGCCGTCTGAATTCAAATCGAAGATCGATAAATGTGGCATGCTTTTGGGCGGACAGACCGCCGATCTTGCGCCTGCCGACAAATTCCTTTACGCCCTTCGCGATGTGACCGGCACCGTACCGTCGATCCCGCTGATTGCCTCCAGTATTATGAGTAAAAAGATCGCCGGTGGCGCAGATGCGATCGTATTAGATGTCACCTGCGGCAACGGTGCATTTATGAAAGACGTGGAATCGGCAAGAGAACTGGCCCGCCGGATGATTGCCATCGGAAAGCTGGCCAATAAGCCTGTCTGCTGCGTGATGTCCTCTATGGTTCAGCCCCTGGGGCATATGGTCGGAAATGTCCTGGAAATGATGGAAGTCGTGGATGTCCTTTCCGGAAATGGCCCGGAAGATGTGCAGGAAGTGGTGCTGACTATGGCGTCGGAGATGCTGAAGATGACAGAGGTCGGCAAAGGAAAATCGTCGGAAGAACTGAAATCTATGTGCCGCGAGAAACTGAAAAACGGAGAGGCCTTCAATAAATTCGGTGATCTGCTTCTTTCCCAGGGCGGAAAACTTCATTCTGACGGAACGCCGGTATTTGTGGAGCAGCCGTTTGAAGTCATGACTGTTCATGCTGATAAAGACGGGTATGTAGAGACCTGTGATGCTCTGGAAGTGGGCGAAGCCTCCTGTCTTTTGGGTGCTGGAAGAATGAAGAAAGAGGATTCCATCGATATGGGCGCCGGCATCAAGCTTTATAAGAAGATCGGAGATCAGGTCCATCGTGGAGATGAACTGTATACACTCTATACAGGAACGCAATCCCCCGTTTCGGAAGACCGGATCGACGAGGCGCTTCTGAGGATGGAAAAGGCCTATTCGATTTCCTCATCTCCGGTAAAAGCACCTTCGGAAATTCTTGATGTGATTTCCTGAACCAGAAGGTTGCGAAGTGAAAAATAGATTGTTATAATGCATAAAGAACGAATGTTCAGATTTAGGAAAGGACAGAAGAAATGGTCATTTTAGGCATTGACCCGGGCTATGCCATTACCGGTTACGGCGTGATCTCTTATGAAAAGAATCATTTTTCCGTACTGGATTATGGAGCCATTACGACGAAGGCGCACACTCCCTTTGAGCAGCGTCTTCTGACTCTGCATCAGCAGCTGGATGCCGTTATTACCCGTTTTCATCCGGATGTGATGGCCATTGAGGAGCTGTTTTTTCAAAGAAATACCACTACTGCCATTGGTACCGCCCAGGCAAGAGGCGTGGAGATCCTTGCCGCAGCCAAAGCCAATATTCCTGTCTATGAGTATACCCCGATGCAGATCAAGCAGGCGGTGACCGGATATGGACGGGCGGATAAGAATCAGGTATCTTCCATGGTGAAGATGCTTTTGAACCTGAAGGAGATGCCGAAGCCGGATGACGTGACGGATGCGCTGGCGATTGCGATCTGCCAGGCCCATACCGGTATCAACTCGGCATTTGAGGCAGTAGCCGGATATCAGTACGGAAGATACGGAAAGAGAGAGTAATCAGTTATGTACGCATATATTAAAGGCACATTTGTATCAGCTCGTGGTGAGAATATCATCGTAGAGAATCACGGGATCGGCTATAAGATCTATATGCCGCTGCTTTTGCAGGGACGGATCGGACATATCGGCGATGAGGTGTGTGTATATACGTATCATTACGTACGAGAAGATGCCGTGGCTTTATTCGGTTTTCCGGCTCCGGAAGATCAGGATATGTTTGAGTTGCTTCTTACCGTCAGCGGAATCGGCCCGAAGACAGCGATTGCCGTTGTAGAGACTCTTCAGCCTGCTGATCTGGCTATGACCGTGCTTTCCGGTGATGTAAAGAAGATCTGCACGGTAAAAGGTCTGGGGAAGAAGTCTGCTGAGAGGATCGTTCTGGAGTTAAAAGATAAACTGAAAGGCTTTGACCAGAGCGGAATTACTGCTTCAAGTGATGTTCCGCAGGTCACAACGGATGCGGGAAGATCGGAGCTGGCCGACTGTGTATCAGCACTGGTGGTACTTGGTTACCCGGCTTCCGATGCCAACAAAGCCGCCAATCAGGCCTATGAAGAGGGCCTGGATGCCGAGCAGCTGATCCGGAAAGCACTTCGGATCCTGGCAAAGTAAAGTGCATTTACCAGGGAAACCTGATTCGGATAAGGAGTAATAAAGAAACATGGATTTTACCGATTTTGATCATGATGAGCGTATGATCGCCAGGGAGCGTCTCCCGGAAGACCGCGATGAAAAGGGGCTTCGGCCTCTGACCTGGGAGGATTATTCCGGCCAGAAGCATGTAACGGATAATCTCAAGATCTTTATCGAAGCGGCAATGCGACGGGGAGAAGCGCTGGATCACTGTCTTCTTTATGGCCCGCCGGGTCTTGGTAAGACCACGCTTGCCGGAATCATTGCCAATGAATTAGGAGTCAATCTTCGTATCACCACCGGACCGGCGATTGAAAAAGCCGGCGATCTGGCGGCGCTTCTGACCAGCCTTCAGGAAAGAGAAGTGCTTTTTATCGATGAGATCCACCGTTTAAACCGGAGTGTGGAAGAAGTACTGTATCCGGCTATGGAAGATTTTGCACTGGATATCATGATTGGAAAAGGCCCGGCAGCAAGATCGATCCGACTGGATCTTCCGCGTTTTACGCTGATCGGTGCCACGACACGTGCCGGTATGCTTTCCGCACCGCTTCGTGACCGTTTTGGTATGGTGCATCGTCTGGAGCTTTACAAGCCGGAAGAATTGAAATCAATCTTAAAGAGAGACGCGGATATCCTTCAGATCGGAATTGATGAGGAAGGTTTGGACTGCCTCGCCAGAAGAAGCCGCGGTACGCCTCGTATTGCGATCCGTCTTTTGAAACGACTTCGCGACTTTGCCGAGGTGCGTGGTGAAGGCATGATCGATAAGAAGATCGCTGAATTCGGATTGGATCAGCTTTCTATCGATGAGATGGGTCTGGATCTTACAGACCGCCGTATTCTGGAAACGATTGCGGATAAATTCCTCGGCGGACCGGTCGGCCTGGAGACGCTGGCTGCCTGTACAGGTGAAGATGCGGGTACCATTGAAGATGTATATGAACCTTTCTTGATGCAGTGCGGATTTATAGCCAAGACGCCTCGCGGCCGTGTTCTTGCTGCGGCTGGATGGAAGCATTTAGGAAGGGAATGCCCGAAAGATCTGGATCGTAAGCTTTCCGGTCTTGGTGTGTCATCCAAAGAGATTTCAGACGGGCAGATCTCGATCGATGAGATGATGAAGGATAAAGAAAACGGGGAGAAGGCCTGATCATGAGCGAGGATAAGATTCTTCTTCATGTCTGCTGTGCGCCATGTGCGGAATATCCTGTGGCAGATCTTCTGGAACAGGGGATTCGTCCTGATCTTCTTTACTATAATCCGAATATTCATCCTCGTTTCGAATATGACAGAAGATGGGAACAGGTCATTCGTTTAGGGGAGATCCGTGATCTGTCTGCTTCCCGGGTAGAAGACTTCCGGATGCAGGACTGGCTTGATCATACCTGGGAAGGGAAATATGATTCCCGATGCGAGATGTGTTATTCCATCCGGATGGAGTATGTGGCTTCTTATGCCCGGGAACATGGGTATTCTGCTTTTTCTAGCAGTCTTCTGGTGAGTCCGTATCAGCAGCATGACCGGATCGCCAAGATCGCTGAAGAAGCGGCCAAACGCAATCAGGTAGAATTTGCCTATTACGACTGGCGGCCGCATTTCCGTGAGGGGCAGGCTATGGCAAGAGAAGATGGACTTTACAGGCAGAAATACTGCGGATGTATCTTTTCTCTTGATGATTCAGAATGGAAAGAGAAGATCATTCGTGATTTTCCGGAAGGCTGGGAAGCTTCGCGCTGACGAGCAGCGTCGAATACTCTTCATAGATGACCATTCCGGGACGTGCTTTCGGTATCTTTTTCACGTGACTTACTGGACAATAATCGATCTCCACACGGATATCATATTCTGCCTGGGATTCGGATCTTTCCCTGGAAAAAGCTTTGTTGCTTTTGGAGTAGTAGGCCGCAATAGATGCTGCCTGTACGATTGCCT
>CADBGD010000032.1 GCA_902794115.1 Oscillospiraceae bacterium | reverse complement strand
AACTTTGGATGTATCTTCAATTGCCGATGGTGCAAAGAGCACTGATCGTCAGCGTGCTGATTGCTTTCTGTTCAGCGCTTCTCGGCGTGACACTGGTTTTGAAACGTTATTCATACATTGGCGACGGATTGTCCCACGTGGCTTTCGGGGCCATGAGTGTGGCGGCGGTGGTCGGTCTTACGAATGAAATGCTTCTGATCCTTCCGGTTACGATCATCTGCGCGATCCTTCTTCTTCGCACCGGACAAAATGCGAAGATCAAAGGGGATGCCCTGATCGCCATGATATCCGTGGGGGCACTGGCGTTAGGTTACCTTCTGATGAATCTGTTTTCCACGTCATCGAATCTTTCCGGAGATGTCTGTACTACGCTTTTCGGATCCACCTCGATCCTTACTCTTTCGAAAGAGGAAGTCTGGCTTTGCGTGATCCTTTCTATCCTTGTTTTTATCGGGTTCCTGTTCTTTTACAACAAGATCTTCTGTGTGACATTTGACGAGCAGTTTTCCAGAGCCATCGGCATGAAAGTGGATCTGTATCACTTCCTTATCGCAGTTATGATCGCGGTGATCATCGTGCTGGCAATGAATCTTGTTGGATCGCTTCTGATATCCGCACTGGTTATTTTCCCGGCACTATCATCAATGAGGCTGTTTAAGAGCTTTCGGTCTGTAACAGTATTTGCATCGATACTGTCGCTGATCTGCACATTGACCGGAATCGTGATCTCGCTTTTATATTCTACCCCCGTAGGTTCCACGATCGTTACCGTGGATGCGGCGGGATTTTTGATCTGCTTTTTTGCAGGAAAGATTAGAGGAGGCGTAAGCACATGAAAAATAAACTATTCCTGAACCTGATTATTTCTTTTCTGAGCATCAGTATGATGATGTCTTTGGAATCCTGCGGGAAAAAGAAAGAAAATGCTGTCAATGGCGGACACGCAGTGAGCTCTACTACTGGTGTAAACGACCTTCTGCAGTCCGGCCTGAACGAGCAGACGTCAGAGGAGACGACTTCTGAAGAGGTGGTGATCGATTTTACTTCATCTCCGGCATATACGTCTTCTGCACCGCTTCCTTCTGAGGAGGTGATTCCGACATTCACGATGAATGAAGAAGGAGTCGAGGTGGATCTGACCGTTATGTCTTCCGGTACAGTATATTCAATCGTTTACGATATGATGATGCACCCGGATAATTATGTGGGAAAAGTCGTAAAGATGCGTGGTATTTTCGATACAGCATATGACGAAGCCAGTGGGATCCGTTACTATGCTTGTGTGATCCAGGATGCGACGCAGTGCTGTGCCCAGGGGATTGAATTTGAACTGGAAAATCCGGGAACGTATCCGGATGATTTCCCTGAGGTAGGTCAGGAATGCACAGTTGTCGGTGTTTTTGATACGTATATGGAAGGGGAATACCGGTATGCCACGCTTCGCCATTCCAACATGACGGTCACAGACAAAACTTGAGAACTTTTTTGAAAAGCCTCTTGCTTTTTTATATAGGTTAGCATATACTAACTGCGAATTTCCGCAAAGTTATCTATATTTGCCACCTGACATGCAGTACTGCGTGCGGTGGTTAGCGGGCGCTAACGCAAGAAAGAGGGGGGATCATAAATGAAACTTAGTAAGGAGAAGAGAAATGTATCAGATTACGATGAAAATAGAAGGAATGGCCTGCAGTATGTGTGAAGCACATGTCAACGATGCTATCAGAAAAGTCGTTCCGCAGGCGAAAAAAGTAAAGAGCTCCCATAAAACAGGCGAGAGTTCTTTTGTGGTAGAAACCAAACCGGATATGGGTGCACTGGAAAAGGTGATCGAGGCAACCGGATATCAGGTGCTCTCGGTTTCCGCTGCCCCATATGAAAAGAAAAGATTCGGCATTTTTTGAAAATTAATAAAGGAGATGATTTTTTATGATGAAATTAGTTTTGATCCGGCATGGAGAAAGTGAGTGGAATAAACTCAATCTGTTTACCGGATGGACAGATGTGGACCTGAGTGATAAAGGAAGAGAAGAAGCAAAGGCGGCCGGCCAGATGCTTCTTTCCGAAGGCTATGATTTCGATATCTGCTTTACCTCATACCTGAAGCGTGCGATCCATACGCTGAATATCGCACTGGATGAAATGGACCGGGCCTGGCTGCCGGTCGTGAAGTCCTGGAAACTGAATGAGCGTCACTATGGAGCGCTTCAGGGATTGAATAAGTCTGAAACTGCCGAGAAGTATGGCGAAGATCAGGTCAAGATCTGGAGACGTTCCTTTGACGTAAAACCGCCGGAGCTTTCTGACGATGATGAACGTTCTGCAACAAAGCAGGCAATGTTCCGGAATGTAGATGCTTCACTCCTGCCGAAAAATGAGAGCCTGGAGACAACCATCGAACGAGTGATCCCGTATTTTGAAGAAGTGATCAAGCCGGAGATGAAAGCGGGAAAAAGAGTCGTGATCGCGGCTCATGGAAACTCACTGAGAGCCTTGGTGAAGTATTTCGATAACCTGTCTTCTGAGGAAATCATCGGCGTCAATATTCCGACAGCTGTTCCGCTGGTATATGAATTTGACGATGATTTCCATGTTCTGAATCATTACTATCTCGGAGACCAGGAAGCGCTGAAGGCGAAGATGGAAGCTGTGGCAAATCAGGGCAAGAAAGCTTGAATTACCTCTTGACAGACCCTTTCAGAAGGTGCATGATTATGTAGGTTATCAGTGATAGCTAACAATGATCACAAAAGAAAGGAAGTCTGTTGTTCATGCCGAGAGATAAATCTGTAAGTCACATTAAAGTGAACCAGGCTATCAAGGAAGAATTCCTTGAAAAGGGCTATGAGGCTTCCTCGATACGAAGTATCGGATCACGGGCAGGAATGACTTCTGCCGGACTTTATCGTCATTATCCGGATAAAGCGGCCATGTTTGATGCTATCGTTTCTCCTCTGGTTTCAGAAATAGAAAACTGGACGAAACGGCATATCCGTGTAAAGTATGAGATGACCGAGAAGAAGGAGAGTGACGAAAAACTCTTTGAGGAAACGATCATGGATCTGATCAAGATCGTGATCCTTCCGAGAAAGGAAGAATTCCGCCTTCTGCTCAATGGATCCAAAGGTACGAAATACGAGAATTTCGTTCATGATTTCGTTATCGATAATCAGAAGGAATTTATGCGTGCTCTAGAATATTTCAAAGATCAGGGTTATCCGGTCAGAGAAATCAGTGAAGCGGAACTACATATGCTGCTTACTGCCTACTTGTCTGCTTGCTTTGAGTCGATCCTTCATGAAGAGGATGACGAAAGGATACTACGATCTCTTGATACATTAGAAGAGTTCTTCATGCCGGGATGGCTGAAGATCATGGGTGTGAAATAAGAAAGAGCCGCAAGGCTCTTTTTTATTATATAAGTTATCAGCCAATGGTTAGCGATAGCTAACCATATAAAAGGAGTGATTGAATTTGGCAAAAGTTGAGAAGTATGATCACATGAAGCTCATACGGAATTATGCGGGTGGACATAAGAACCTGATCCTGATTGGAAGGTTCCTGGCTGCCATTAGCGGTATTATGACGCTCATTCCGTTTTATGAACTATGGAGGATCATTAAGATCGCGGTAGAAGGAGATGACCCGGATCTTATTGCCGGACATGCCTGGATGGCAGTAGGACTGATCATCGGAGCGCTCCTGGTCTATATCCTTGCGCTATTATGTACGCATATCGCTGCATTCCGGGTACAGGCGAATATGCGAAGTGCATTGATGAGAAGGATCATTACATTGCCGCTCGGTGTTTTCGATGAGGATGGTACCGGAAAGATCCGTCGTATAGTGAATGATTCCACTGCGGCAACGGAAACTTATATTGCCCATAATCTGGCAGACAAGACAGTTGCGGCAGTAACTCCGGTCGGACTTATCGTTCTGGTATTGGCTTTTAACTGGAAGATCGGTCTGCTCTGTGTGATCCCGGCTATCATCGGATTCTGCTTCATGATGTCTATGATGGGAAAGAACATGCAGGAAAAAATGAAGGAATACCAGAATGCCCTTGAAATCATGAGCAGTGAAGCAACAGAGTACGTTCGCGGTATCCCGGTCGTAAAGACCTTCGGTCAGACGGTACATTCTTTCACGAGGTTTAAGAAGTCTATCGATGATTTCGGAAAGTGGTCTACGGATTATACGCTTATGCTCCGTACTCCCATGGTCGCGTTCATGACATGCATTAATGCCATATTCCTCGCTCTTGTGGTTGCGGCTTTCCTTATTACCGGAAACGGGATCGAGAATGCCGACATTTTGAATATTATGTACTATATCATCGTTACGCCGCTGATTACAGTTGCTTTAACGAAAGTAGCCTATTCCGGCGAGGCAGAAATGACGCTGATCGATGCGTTGAAGCGTGTGGATCAGGTCCTTGCGATCGAACCCCTTCCTGAATCCCAAACCGCGCTTTCTCCTAAGAATAGCGGAATTGAACTGGAACATGTAAGTTACCGCTATAAGGATGCGACAAGAGATGCGGTATCGGACATTTCTTTCTCGATCCGGCCCGGTGAGCATGTGGCGCTGGTTGGCCCATCCGGCTCCGGCAAAACCACTTTGGCAGAACTTCTGGTACGCTTCTTTGACGTAACGGAGGGAAAGATCTCCATCGGAGGAGTCGATATCAAAGATATGTCTTCCTCTGAACTAATGGCGCAGGTATCCTTTGTCTTCCAGGATAGCCGGCTGATCAAGACATCGATTCTGGAAAATGTGCGGATGGGCCGGCCTTCGGCAACAGAAGAGGAAGTACTGGCCGCACTGGAAAAGGCACAGTGCATGGACATTATTAATAAACTTCCCAACGGTATCCATACGATCCTGGGTGAGAAAGGAACCTATCTTTCCGGTGGTGAACAGCAGCGTATTACGATTGCGCGTGCTGTCTTGAAGGATGCGCCGATCCTGATTCTGGATGAGGCGACTGCTTTTGCAGATCCGGATAACGAGACTAAAGTGCAGGCGGCTTTTTCAGAGATGGCGAAGGAAAAAACGGTAATCATGATCGCCCATCGATTGAGCACAGTATCCGATGCCGACCGGATCTTTGTCCTGTCTGACGGGAAACTTCTGGAAAGCGGATCACATGAAGATCTTATGGATCTCAACGGCCTTTATAAGCGTATGTTTGATGAGTACAGCCGTTCAATCGAGTGGAAGGTAGGTGCGTAAAAATGATAAAAACACTTATGCATAAATATGCTCTTTCTGAACAGGGCGCCAAGGATATGGTGAAGGCATGCCTTTTCTGTGCTCTGACGAATTTCTGTCTGATGATGCCTTCCGGCGTGCTTTATATGCTCATTAAAGATCTTCTGGAAGACAATCTTTCCAAGGGAAGACTTGGTATCTATCTTTTAGTAAGCGCAGTGATTCTGGCGCTGATCGCATTTACGAATTATCTTCAGTACAATGCTACATTCTTATCTACATATCGGGAAAGTGGTGTCAGAAGAACGGCCCTTGCCGAGAAACTCCGTAAACTTCCGCTTTCGTATTTCGGAAAGAAGAATATTGCTGATCTTACCACGAATATCATGGGCGACTGTGCTTCCATTGAGACAGCTTCCAGCCACTGGATCCCGGAACTGATCGGCGCGATCATTTCGACAAGTCTTGTGGGTATCAGCCTTTTCTTCTTCTTTGACTGGCGTATGGCACTTGCCAGTTTCTGGGTGATCCCGGTGGCTTTCCTGATCGTGACCAGCTGTTCCGGTGCTGAAAAGAGAGCCGTTCGGAAGAATACGGAGATTAAAATGGATATGGCGGATGGAATCCAGGAATGTCTGGAATCGATCCGTGATCTTCGTGCGAATAATGCTCAGGAAAAATACATGGACGGGTTAGAGAAGAAGATCCGGAAAGTGGAGAAAATGGCATTGCTTACCGAGCTGAAGATGGCGGTATATGTAAACTCCGCAGCGATTATCCTGAAGATGGGAATCGGTACGACAGCCCTGGTCGGTGGTGCGCTTTTCGCTGACGGCAGCATTTCGATCCTGACTTTCTTTATGTTTCTGATGCTGGTTGCCCGCCTTTACGATCCGATGCAGATCACACTTCAGAACTTTGCCGCCATTATTTCCATCGGGATCCAGAGTGAGCGGCTGGATGAAGTCCTGTCTCATGAGATCCAGAGCGGATCGGATAGTCTGGCGCACAATGGGTTTGATATTACTTTCGATCATGTAGGTTTTCATTATTCGGATGATACGACGGTCCTGAAAGATGTAAGCTTTACAGCGAAACAGGGCGAGGTGACCGCCTTGATCGGCCCGTCCGGAGGAGGAAAAACAACGATCTCACGTCTTGCTGCCCGCTTCTGGGATCCGACAGAAGGAAAGATCACCCTTGGCGGAACAGATATATCAGGAATCGATCCGGAAACCCTTTTACAGAACTATTCCATTGTTTTCCAGGATGTCACATTGTTTAATAACAGCGTGATGGAAAACATTCGTATCGGTAAGGCAGGAGCTACTGATGAGGAAGTAATGGAAGCGGCAAAAATGGCAAATTGTGAGGAGTTTGTATCGCTCCTTCCGGAAAAATACAACACCAGGATAGGTGAGAACGGAAGTGAACTCTCAGGCGGAGAGCGTCAGCGGATCTCTATAGCCAGAGCATTTTTAAAGGATGCACCGATCATACTTCTGGATGAAGCGACTGCATCCCTGGACGCAGAAAACGAGACCGTGATCCAGGAAGCACTTTCCAGACTGATAAAAAATAAGACGGTACTGATCATCGCCCACCGTATGCGTACGATCGCGAATGCAGATCATATCGTTGTGCTGAAGGATGGAATCGTGGCAGAGCAGGGTACACCTTCAGATTTGATGGAGAAAGATAGCCTTTACCGGAATATGACAAATCAGCAGATGCTTTCACAGAATTGGAAGATGAACTAATGGGTATGAAGAAAAAAACACTGGTCGGTACAGAGGAATTGTATCAATATATGAACGGTGGATCCGGATTTCCGGAGGAAATCGGCACTGCCAGGATCCAAAAAGAGAAGTCGAAAAATGATGTTCTGTACTATCGATGGGATCTGTCCTTTACTCAGGATACGAATGCGAAAAAAAGCGACAACGCCGGAAATGACGAGGTTCAGATCATCTTTAATCTGAATCAGGATATTGAGTGGCAGGTAGGAGAAGATCCTTCTTTTCCTCGATACCAGAAAGTCAACATGAAGCGGGGAGAAGTATGCATCTACCGGAATGATGATATCGGTACATCTATGTTCTATCCCAGCGGAAGACGATACCAGTTCCGAAGTATTCAGATGACAACAGAGCGGTTTTCTGCGCTGTTACAGATGCTTTTCCCGGAGAATGAAGCGAATCGCATCGAGAAACTGGTCTTCTCACGCGTGGAAAAGACCAGGATCACACCTGAAATGTTCCGGATCCTTTCTGAAATCGACAGTGCAGACCGCTACGCGGAGTTTAAAGGCGTTTATCTGGAAACGAAGATGATCGAACTTACTGCTCAGGTACTTTTCGGTATCGTAAACGGCGAAGGAAGCGAAAATACGAAAAAGGAAATGAATATCGATCCTCAGGACCGGCTTTCCATCGAACATTTGCGGGAGAAGATCCAGTTTGTTCCATATGAGGAATACGATGCACCAGTAGTGGCTTCAAAGATGGCCATGAGTCTTTCGAAATTGAATCGTCTGTTTCGCCAGATGTACGATACATCTCTACATGCTTATGTACAGGAAATGCGTCTGGAATACGCAGCCACACTTTTGGCGCGTGAAAAAATATATGTTTCCGAGGCGGCGATCCGGTCCGGCTATTCCAATATGAGCTACTTTTCTAAAGCTTTCCGGGATCGCTTCGGAATGAGTCCAAAAGAATATCGTGAACGAAAACTGTTAGAAAACGATTCGTAAATGGTGGAATCAAAATACGAAACGAGTATAATCCACATAGTTAGCAATTGCTAACCATGTGGATTTTCTTTTTAGGAAAGGTCGTGCTTATGTTTAAAAAAGTTGCTCCTTATATCGGGAAATACAGGAAGTATACGATTTGGGCCGTGATCTGTATGAGTCTTGGAATCATTGCCAATGTGCTTCCTTATTTCTTTATGTATCAGATCATTTCTCCCTTGATCCGCGGAGAATCCGTAAGTAACTCCTATATTCTTTACCGGGTTGCTGCAGTTGCTGCCTGTAAGATCCTTTTTGCGGTCTTATATACTCAGGGGCTGTCATTTTCACATTACAGCGCCTATCACACGCTGAAAAACCTTCGTGTATCGCTTCAGGGTAAACTGGAAAAACAGCCTCTCGGCCATATTCAGGATATGGGAACAGGAAGGATCAAGAAAGTCTTTACGGATGATATCGATCAGATCGAACTTCTGCTGGCTCATGCGATCCCGGAAGGAATCGCCAATGTAGCGATCCCGGTCCTGATACTTGTTTTAATGTTTGTCACAGATTGGAGACTGGGCCTTTTGTCGCTGGTCCCGCTTATCGTCGGTATGCTTGCCATGGGAATGATGATGAAAGCCGGCATGGCCAAGATGAACGACTATTATGCTTCCGCAACGAAAATGAACAACACGATCATCGAATACGTCAATGGTATGGAAGTTGTGAAAGTCTTTAATAAAGACGGCGATTCCTATAAGCGGTTCGGAGAAGTAGTGAGAAGCTACAGGGACTTCACGCTTGCATGGTATAAGGTCTGCTGGCCGTGGATGGCTGTATATGCCAGTGTTCTTCCGTGTATGGCGCTCCTGATCCTGCCGCTCGGATCTCTTATGGTCATCAATGAGGTGATCGCACTGGATAAACTGGTACTGGTCCTCTGTATGTCTTTTGCCGTCGGTCCTTCCGTGCTAAAAGCACTGAACTTTGCGGGAAAGTTCCCTCAGCTGA
The DNA here is from genome assembly GCA_902794115.1 of Oscillospiraceae bacterium. Classification (GTDB taxonomy): domain Bacteria; phylum Bacillota; class Clostridia; order Saccharofermentanales; family Saccharofermentanaceae; genus Scatonaster. The sequence goes on along the minus strand of CADBGD010000032.1, from coordinate 10,649 downwards.
ACTATAAGATCGATGCGCTGGAAAAGATGATGGAGTTTCCGTCTCTTCAGGAAGGAACTTCCGGGTTTGCCGGGAACAGTTCGGATGTTGTTTTTGAAGATATTCACTTCGGCTATGATGAAAAAGAAGTTCTTCACGGCGTATCCCTGTCGTTAAAACAGGGGACGACCACCGCGCTGGTCGGAGAATCCGGATCCGGAAAATCCACATTGGCCAAACTTCTGGTCCACTACTATGATCTTTCTTCCGGGCATATATCGATCGGAGGGCAGGATATTACGGATATGTCGCTTCGGGCATTGAACGATCAGGTGGCCTTTGTATCTCAGGAACAGTTCCTATTCAATACGTCTCTTTATGAGAATATACGTATCGGAAATCCGGATGCGAGTAGAGAGCAAGTACTCGAAGCTGCATCAAGGGCGCAATGTGATGAATTTCTGGAAAGACTTCCGAATGGTATCGAGACTTTGGCCGGAGATAGCGGAAAGCAATTATCCGGCGGCGAGCGCCAGCGTATTTCCCTGGCGAGAGCGATCCTGAAAAATGCACCGATCATTGTACTTGATGAAGCGACGGCATTTATGGATCCGGAAAATGAAGAAAAGATGAACCGGGCCATCGATGAGATCATGAAGGACAAGACGGTCCTGGTCATCGCACACCGTCTGTCTACGATCAAGAATGCGGACAAGATCTGCGTAATGAAAGATGGTGAGTGTATCGCTTCCGACAGACATGAAGCACTTCTTATCTCATGTCCTGAGTATAAGAATCTGTGGGACGCATCGGTAAGTGCCAGCACATGGAGAATCAAGGAGGAAAAGAACGTATGATTAAGATCATGCATCGACTGATCCGTATGACGGGAAAGTATAAAAAACCGATCCGTGCATCCTATATAACCTCTTTTTTCAAGGGATGCCTGATGAAAATGCCGCTGATGCTGAGTTTCCTGATGATCAAGTTTTTTATGGAAGGGACCATGGATAAGAAGACCTGCCTGATCTTCGGAATCGTTCTTTTCGCAAGTGTGATCCTTCAGGCGGTTTTCGAACATCTGACGAATATACTTCAGTCTGCGGCAGGATATAAAGTATTCGCAGATATGCGTATCCGTCTGGGCGATCATCTGCGAAAACTTCCCATGGGGTATTTTACAGAAGGAAATATCGGAAAAATCAGCTCGATCCTTTCCACCGATATGGTATTTATCGAGGAAAACTGCATGGGTGTGCTTTCCGAATTGGTTTCTTTTATGATTTCTCAGGCGCTAATGATCCTCATGATGTTTTTTATGGATTTCCGGCTGGGTCTTCTGTCTCTGTTTATATTGCTCGTATTCTTTGTGGTAGGAAACCTGATGCTCCGCTATACCATGGATCATTCCCACAAAAAACAGGAATACAGTGAATCTCTGACAAACGAAGTCCTGGATTTTGCAGAAGGGATCGGAATCATTAAGAGCTACAATCTTTTGGGCGAAAACTCAAAGAAGCTGACAGACGAATTTGAGAAGAACTGTAAGGAAAGCATCTCGTTTGAAGTAGACTATGCACCCTGGTCACGAGCTCTGCACCTGACCTATGGAATCGGTACCGCCCTTGTACTTTTACTTTGTGCCTATCTTTTCCATATGGAATTGATCTCAAATGTGTATATGGTCGGTATGGCGCTGTTCCTCTTCGACCTTTTTAGTGCAGTCAAAAGTTACTATTCCCAGATGGCAAGACTTACTGTGACCTCGGCAAGTCTCGACCGTATCGACGCCCTGTTCGCGGAAGAAGAAATGCCGGATAACGGAAAAGAAAAACTCCCGGATGCCTCCTCTCTGAGCGGAAGTGAGGCGGCGATCGAATATGACGATGTCACCTTCGGATATACGGAGAAAGATGTGCTGAAGCATGTCTCCTTTAAAGTCGGAAGTGGAGAAATGTGCGCTCTGGTCGGCCCTTCCGGCGGAGGTAAATCAACGATCGCTTCGCTTCTTGCAAGGTTCTGGGATATCGGAGATGGAAAGATCCTGGTAAACGGAAAAGATATCCGAAATGTTCCGATGGGAGATTTGATGGATCATATCAGTATGGTGTTCCAGAGAGTATATCTTTTCCAGGATACGATCTATAACAATATCGCGATGGCACGTCCGGATGCGTCAAAAGAGGAAGTTTACGAAGCTGCGCGAAAAGCACACTGCTATGACTTCATAATGGCACTTCCGGATGGCTTTGATACCGTGATCGGTGAGGGAGGAGCATCTCTCTCCGGCGGGGAAAAGCAGCGTATCTCCATCGCCAGATGTATCTTAAAAGATGCTCCGATCGTCATTCTTGACGAGGCGACTGCCAGTGTGGATGCGGATAATGAGCGTGCGATCCAGGAAGCGATATCGGAACTTTGCCGGAACAAGACACTCCTGGTCATTGCACACCGACTGAAGACGATCAAAGATGCAGATCAGATCCTGGTCGTATCTGACGGAAACATCATTGAACGTGGAAGTCATGAAGAACTTCTGTCGAAAAACGGTACGTATGCGAGAATGGTCGCGCTTCAGTCCGGCACGTGAGTTTTCGTGCAATTTGACGAATTGCTGAACAGATTTGAAAAAATGTTCAGAAACTACTGGAAATTTTATTTCGAATACTATATTATTGGTTAGCTAAAGCTAACTTTTTGGCAATCAATAGTTAGCGAGTGATAACTAACGGAATTTGAGGGGTAATTATGAACAGTAGTAAATTGAAAGCAAAAGACTTTATTACAGTCGGTATTTTTACGGCAATCCTGATCGTGGTGGAGTTTCTGTGCGGTATGCTCGGATATATTCATCCTTATATCGTGGCATCATATGTCGTGATGATCCCGCTGGTGGGCGCGATCCCGATGATGCTTTTCTACACGAAAGTCGAAAAGTTCGGCATGATCACGATCATGTCGGTTCTTATCGCGATCATTATGTTTGTTCTCGGAATGGGTTATCTGGGTGCGCCTTTGATCGTGGCTGCCGGTGTGATTGCAGATCTGATCGCCAAATCCGGAAAGTATAAGAGCTTCAAGAAAACGATCCTGAGTTATGGTGTATTCTGCCTTTGGATCTGTGCGAATTATTTCCCGGTCATCGTGACTGCTGATTCGTACAGAACTGATCTCCTGGATGGAGGGTACTCTGCGGAATACTGTGACGATCTTTTCCGGGCCATCAATGAAAAGACGATCGCAGTTCTTCTGATCCTCTGCTTCGTATTCGGCTGTATCGGTGCAGTGATCGGAAAGAAAGTGGTAAAGAAGCATTTCGAGAAAGCGGGCATTGTGTAATGCATATTGCACTGGATCCTCGAACAAAGCTATATATGATCCTGGTGGTGTCGATGGTCGTCCTCATGACGGCCACGACGCCATTTCTATGGGGCGTGCGCATCTTTATGACGATGGTGCCGATCATTCTTCTTTTTATAGAAAAGAAATATGCCAGCGCGATCCGTTTTCTGATATTTTATGGCTTGGCACTTGTATTGACCTTTTTCTTTCTTTCCGAGGAGTCTTCCGGAATACTCACTGCCATACTGATCGGTTATTGCGGTATTGTGGTGCAGTTTATGCCGGCCATGATCACGGCATGGTATTGTGTGAGGACTACGAAGATCGATGAATTCATGTCGGCGATGCAGAAGATGCATGTTCCTGACGGGATCGCGATCTCCCTTGCTGTTGTGATGCGCTTCTTTCCAACCATTAAAGAAGAATACGGGGCGATCCGCGATGCCATGAAAATGAGGGGAATCTCTTTCGGAGACGGAAATGCCCTGAAAATGGTCGAATACCGTATGATCCCGCTTCTTTTTTCATGTGTCAATATCGGAGATGAACTCTCGGCCGCCGCAATTACACGCGGACTTGGTGGAAATGTAAAAAGAACCAGTATCATTGAATTGAAACTTCATCTGTGGGATATCCTGCTGATGATGTTATTCACTATGGTGCTTGCGGTGTTCGTGTACTGCAAATACTTCGGGTGAACGATCATTCATATAATTAAGAAAAGGACAATTCTGTGTTGGATAAACATATGGAAAAGCAGAATTCAATTATTGAAATCAATCATGTTTCTTTCAAGTATAAAGGTAGTACGGAAGGCCTTTTAACTGATGTGAACCTGTCTTTTCATCAGGGAGAGACAGTGCTTCTTTGGGGTGCTTCCGGATGCGGAAAAACTACGATCCTTCGTCTGATTAACGGCCTGATCCCCCACTATTATTCCGGTGACCTGGAAGGAGAAGTGATCGTAGATGGGAAAAACGTACGGGAAACAGAGCTTTTCAATCTGGCCGGGATAGTGGGAACTGTCTTTCAAAATCCCAGATCCCAGTTCTTTTCCGTGGATACCGATGGAGAGATCGTATTCGGACCTGAAAATATCGGACTTCCGCCGGAAGAGATATCGAAACGGAAAGATACGGTCGTATCTGAGATGAAGATAGAAAGACTTCTGAACCGGTCCCTCTTTGAGTTATCCGGCGGAGAAAAACAGAAGATCGCCTGTGCTTCCGTATCGGCACTGCTTCCGGAAATCGTACTTCTGGATGAACCGTCTTCGAATCTGGATTGGAATGCGATCTCGGATCTTCGAGAGTCGATACGGAAATGGAAAGAAGAAGGGAAAACCATTCTGATATCAGAGCATCGTCTTTGGTATGTGAAGGATCTGGTCGACCGCGTGCTTTATCTTTCTGAAGGAGAGGTGAAGAAGGAATGGAATGGGGAAGGATTTCGAAATCTTTCAGAAACCGAAGTGGCTGAACTGAAACTTCGTCCGACCTCTCTTGAAGAAAAATATATCGATGCTTTTACCGATGATATGGGACAGATCACTTCGAAACATATCTCCGAAAAAGAGGGGGCGAAAAGTGAAGATAGTTCAACACGTAGTGCGGACAAAGAGGAAAAGGTAATTCTATCTGAATTCTGTTTTTCCTACGATAAGAAGCGCAGTAGAAGAAAACTGTCTAAGTGTATAAAAGACGGGAACAAAGAAGTATGTGAAGGTCTGCAGTTGTGTATTCCGAATCTCGTTCTTCCGGAAGGGAAAGTGATTGGTGTTATCGGAAGAAACGGAACCGGTAAATCCACTTTTTTAAGATGTGTCTGCGGATTAGAAAAGCGTTGCCCGGGATCGATTACGGTTTCCGGAAAAACATATTCCGGCAAGGATAGGTTAAAACTGACCTATATGGTTATGCAGGACGTGAATCACCAGCTTTTTACTGATAGTGTAAAAGCGGAAGTGATGCTTTCTATGGAAAAAGAAGACGAGAAACGTTGTGATGAGATCCTTGACAGGTTAGGACTTCTTCCTTTTAAGGAAAAGCATCCGATGGCTCTTTCCGGTGGACAGAAGCAAAGAGTGGCCATTGCATCCGCGATCGCGGCCGGTGCGAAGCTCCTTTTATTCGATGAACCGACTTCCGGCCTGGATTACGCCCATATGAAGCAAGTCGGGGATATGCTCAGAAATCTTGCTAAAACCGGGAGTACTATCCTGGTCAGCACCCATGACCCGGAGCTTCTTGCTTTATGCTGTGATGAAGTGATCCATATAGAAAGCGGGAAACTTGTCCGATAAACGATTCTTCTATATACTTCGCATTTTCAACTGCCCGGCTCTGGACGAATTCCTTGAGTAGTTGGATAATAATATCGGTAAAAAACGATTGAGCGGGGTGGAATCATGATTCGAGAAGCGAGAAAAGAAGACCTGGATCAGATGCTGGAGCTTTATCTTTATTTGCATGAAGAAAGTAAACCGGAAGAGGATGCCCATCTTTTCGAAACATGGAATCAGATGATTGAAGATGAGAACTATCACGTTATCGTCTGTGAGATCGATGGGAAGATCGTATCTTCCTGCTGCTGTATTATTATTCCGAATCTTACTCATAATGTGCGGCCATTTGCCCTGGTGGAGTATGTGGTGACACATGAGGACTACCGCTGTAAAGGCTATGCCGGTGAGTGTCTGGCTCGGGCCAAAGAAATCGCCATATCCAAAAACTGTTATAAAATCATGCTGATGACCGGCTCGAAGAAAGAATCTACTTTGAATTTCTACCGGAAAGCCGGATATAGAAGTGATGATAAGACCGGGTTTAACCAGAAATTGTGATTTTTATTGAGCGGAGGCGGGAAAAGAGAAGAGTATGGATATATTTATCGGATTGATGATCCCCTTTTTGGGAACCACGCTAGGTGCGGCCTGTGTGTTCTTTATGAAGAAGGAACTGAGTGTTCCTGTCCAAAGAGCACTTACCGGGTTTGCTGCCGGCGTCATGGTGGCAGCATCGATCTGGAGCCTTTTGATCCCTGCTATGGAGCAGTCTTCTGATAAAGGGCGGCTGGCTTTTCTTCCGGCTGCCGTCGGATTCTGGGCAGGAGTGCTTTTCCTTTTGCTTCTGGATCATGTTATCCCGCATCTTCATATGAATGCGGAAACGTCAGAAGGACCGAAGAGTAAACTTGCCAAGACCACCATGATGGTTCTGGCAGTGACCCTCCATAACATTCCGGAAGGCATGGCTGTGGGTGTTGTGTATGCAGGATTTCTCTCGGAAAACAGTGCTATGACTTTAGGCGGCGCACTGGCTCTGTCATTGGGAATCGCTATCCAGAACTTTCCGGAGGGCGCCATTATTTCCATGCCGCTTCATGCCCAGGGAAAGAGTAAAAGTAAGGCCTTTCTTCTCGGTATGGGCTCGGGAGCGGTAGAGCCGGTCGGCGGACTTTTAACGATCCTGGCAGCCGGGCTTCTGGTTCCTGCCATGCCTTATCTCCTTTCTTTTGCCGCCGGTGCTATGCTCTATGTTGTAGTGGAAGAACTTATACCTGAGATGAGTGTAGGAGAGCATTCTGATATAGGTGTTCTCATGTTCTCTTTCGGGTTTACGGTCATGATGGCACTGGATGTGGCTTTGGGGTGAGAAGATATGCATAGAACTCAACGGGCAATGAGACGGGCTTTACAGCTTGGTGGAAAAGAAGAACTGAACTGCATTTCGGAAATCAATGAGTTTGCGTTGGATGAGGCGAATTTCCAGGGGAGAAAACCTTCGGAAGCAAGTGGCATGCCGGGCGAGCTTCTTCTTCGCGGAGTGCCGATCCTGGTAAAAGATAATATCGATGTCAAAGGAATGCACACCACTGCGGGAAGCCTGGCTCTTTCCGATAATATTGCGCTTTCGGATGCGCCGGTCATAACGAATCTTCGCCGTCATGGCGCCGTGATCCTTGGGAAAACGAACATGACGGAATTTGCCAATTACGTATCTCCCGACATGCCCGGAGGCTACAGTTCCCGTGGCGGGCAGGTGAGACATGCGATCTTTGATGGCGCGGAGCCGGGCGGGTCATCAACCGGATCCGGTGTGGCAGTCAGCGCCGGCATCGTGTCCATGGCGTTAGGTACCGATACGTCGGCTTCGGTGATCGGCTGCGCGAAATTAAACGGAATCAGTGCCATAAAGCCGCCGGTAGGCGTGCTTTCACAGGAAGGAATCGTTCCGATTTCCAAGACGCTGGATAGTCCGGGTCCTATGGCGGAGACGTTTCTGGACGCTTTCCGGATGTACCGGGCTATGCGAGACGAAGTTTTTCCGGATATTCGTCCACTGGCTTTATCCAAACTCCGTCTGGCGGTGAATCAGGCAAACATTTCCCGTGTGGATGAGGGCGAAAAAGCTTTTTTCGACCGGACGGTTGAAAGATTAAAAGCAGAAGGCGTTTCTTTTTCGGAGGTCATTCAGGAAAAAGAATCTCGTTTGAAAACGATCATGAAATATGAGTTCGGTCCGATGCTCGAAAAATACCTTCGTTCGTCTACTGCCTCGAAAAAAACACTTTCGGATATCGTATCTTTCTACGAACAAAATCCGGACACCATGATGAAATATGGCCACGGGTATCTTTACGAAGCCCTTCATGAGACACAGGGCGGCCTTCTTTCGGAAGAATATCTGGAAGCGCTCCGGTTCCGAAAGAACCGCATCGAAGAAGTCAGAAGTGAGATCGAAGATGTAGATGCGGTACTGGTAACAGGACCAACGAATATTATGAATTTCTGCGGGCTGCCGCAAGTTACTATCTCCACTTCGGATAGAGATGAACATGGCATAAGAAGATGTCTGATCCTTTACGGGGCAGAAGAGAAACGGCTTTATTCTGCGGCAAATACACTTGAACGGTATCTGCGGGCGGAAGAGTGAATAGTATTGTGAAAAAAACATGACCGATCTTCATTTCGAAGACCGGTCATATCTTATTTCTTGCTATTGGGTATCGTGATGTTATGCTCTCATTTCGAGATCGTACCAGTCTTCCTCATCGGACACGATCCACTCCAGACCTCTTCTGCGCTCAATGATAATGGACGGATTCAGATCTCCGCAGGATGCGTCTTCATTTGTTCTGGCCTGGTAGAAAGCCCAGTTGTATCGAAGATACAGATCCAGCATGTCGAGGATCTCTTCCTTGCTTCGAAGTTCACACTTATCTGCAAATTCTTCAACAGATTCAACTTGTGCGAAAGAAATGGCTTCGTCACAGTCACAGATATCTGAGGCATCGGCGATATCATCGACAAGGCCCAGACTCCAGCAGAGTGCCCAGTATGCTTCATATGCCCAGTCAAGATCAAAGACATCCTGTTGATCGTAGGAACCGTCAAGGATCGATTGTTCTTTTTCATTGAGGACATCCTTGAGTCCAAACTTTTCCAGCAGTGGTACAAAATATTCCAGCGACTCTTCGTAGTTATTATTTCTGATATCACATGAAACCTGGATCACATAAAAACAGGCCAGAGCTCTTTTGCAGATATCCATCTTATCTTTAAGCTCGATCTCGCTGTCTTCCCAGTGCGTCATGAGTTTGTCGGATGTAGTGATATCCATATCGCTGATGATCTTATTATTTTTCTCACGGCGGGCCTTCTGCGCTTCGGTCTCCGGAAGATCATCGTTAAGAAGACAAGGGTGCATCTCTTTCATCGTAGAGATGGTAGCATCATACATATTGTCGTCAATGTCGATTGGAATCAGCCCACCGTTTTGAAGAGCAAAGTAGAATGTATCGTTATCCGTGCTGACTCTGAATAGACCCTCCAGTTCGCCATCCTCCTTGGTAAAAAGATAGCCCACGTGAGCGCCCAGTGAAGAAAGATCTTCCCTTGAGATCATCTCCTGCTCCAGAAGTGCTCCGACAATGGTATTGCAAACAGAATTAATAAGACTTTTATTGTGCTTTTGATTGATTTCCATATAATCCTCCATACTTATAGCTTGCCACGCAGGAGTATATAACACATATGGATTTCTGTTTTGCCGATAACCTACTTTTTTTATAAAAAGAAAAATCCTGAAAGCAATTTGTTCGAAAGCTTTCAGGATCTCGGTAAGTGGTGGAAACTATGGGGTTTGAACCCATGACCCCTCCCCTGTGAAGGGAATGCTCTCCCGCTGAGCTAAGCTTCCGCGAAATATAATAACACACATTCGAAGATTGTGCCAACTTTTTTGCCCCTTCAGGAAAAAGTCCCAATAATCGTACTTTCTTTTTCGTAGAATTAGTTCAACAACAAAAACAAACCGATATTTCAGGATCTGCGACAGCATGATGAAGACAGCAAGAACAGGAGGTGCATGATCAAGAATGGGTTTAGAAATGTAGTGGCAGGTGTGATTCTGCCGATTCTGGCCGGAACGGTTATTTACCTGATAATTAGCCCACAAGCATATGTGACGAAGTTTTTCTGGCAGATAAGTGGAATGGCCAATCCTTTCCGGAATATCAACATCAATGAGATGCCGCTTTTAGTCCGGGTTGCCCGGTATTATCTCTGCGATTACCTTTGGGCACTGGCGCTGACTCATATGATCTTTCTGATTCTGGGAGGGGAAAAACCGGGGATGTCCATCATCATATCCATGGCATTTTGTATGGCATATGAAGTTTTACAACTGACTTCTTCCGTGCCGGGCGTATTTGATCCATGGGACCTGGTGGTGGAGAGCATTGCGGGACTGACCGTGATTGCTGAAATTTTAAGAAAGAGGAGAAAAGAGTATGAAAAAAGTAATCGGAGTTTTATTAGTTCTGAGTGTATTTGGCGCGATGGCTCTGGGCAGCGGATCGAGTAAGTCGAAAGAGACGAAAGCAATCGTAGGCGGTTCGGATACAAAGACGGAAGCGAACGTTCAAGAAGGGGAGAAAGAAGAAACCACATCTGCGGCTGAAACAGAAGCGGAGACGACTATTGAAGAGACCGTGGTATACGATGCAAATAGCATCAAGATCACTGCCAAAGAATATACAAAAGACGGCGGTATATTCGGTGGAGAGGGAATCAAGTTTCTGATTGAGAACAATACGGATAAAAATATCAGAGTAGGTGTGAAAGCTTTGATCGTAAACAATTATATGATGTCAGATCTGTTTGCTCCTACAGTGGCTGCTGGAATGAAGACGAATGAAGTTCTGGAGTTTTCGTCGACATCTTTGGAAAAGGCAGGAATTACATCCGTTGGACAAGTGGAGATCTACTTTCATATCTATGACGACGATACCTGGGATGAAATCGATGATCCGGATGTGGTAGTCAT
>CADBGD010000031.1 GCA_902794115.1 Oscillospiraceae bacterium | reverse complement strand
AACTGTACCATAAGATCATGCCGCTGTTCGGCCAGATCCCGGGCTTCCCGGGTGTTGAGCCGGTCTTTGAGGAGAAGAAGCTTATCGTGGAAATGCTGGACGGAGTCTAGAAGGCTCCGTCCTTTTTTTCCGCCGTAAGCAAAGGTCCTGGCGATGCCGATGGCGCCCATGGCATCGAGACGGTCGGCATCCTGGACGATCTTTGCTTCGAGAGTGTCGGGAGTCTTTTCTTTATTCTTACTGAAAGAGACTGAGTTGATGATTGTTATGATCTGCTCGATCTTATCTTCAGAGACGCCGTGGTCCTTGAGGAAAGAGCGGGCATGACTGTTATTCTCTGTATGGAAGAGCTTATGGTCATCCACATCGTGAAGAAGAGAAGCCAGAGAAATGAGATCCGGATCGGCTTCCGGATAACTTGATGCGATATGCATGGCATTCCGGAATACGCGCAGAGAATGGTCTGCATCGTGACCATCCGCGTTGCCCTCGAAAAGTGCTTTTATATAGGAAATCGTGGCATCTGTTAATCGTTCATCTTTCATGCTCATATTATACAGGAAGAAAGGAGATCTATATCAATCCGCCTGCGCTTTTCTAAACCCGTCGAAGAGATATACACCCAGGACGGCATTATATCCAACGGCAGATACGGTGCTGAAGCGCTCGAAGACACCGAAGTATTCCGAAGGAAAGGCGGCCATCCCAATCGGGCCCATGAACATCATGGCAAGAGCGATTGCTGCCCAGATGCCGGGACCTCTGACTTCCTTATGCTTTACGCCGGATATGATCAGCATGGTCAGGGAAACGATCGAAAGAAGGACGACGAAGACGGTCACGACCATATGCATCGTTTCCTGAAAACCGGCGATGTCTTTTCCCGAATCGGACAGAGCAAACATCTGGTAGCCGACCTTCGAGATCCAGTTCATGATCGTAAACAGATAGATACCGAGACGGAAGAGTCTGGTGGAAAACTTTTTCTCGGACACATAGATCGCGATACAGGTCGCACAAACGACACTTCCGGCTCCGTATAAAGAAGACAGCTGCTCCCAAAGATGCCGGGAAGGAGCCGAGTCGGCAGACAGGTCACTGGCCGCCTGCTCCATCCAGTTGTACCCCGGGAAATCCAAAGGAGCGAAGATCAGCGCAGCGAGGTAGGACAGAAGTGCCAGTACCCCCAGAAGGCCGATCCAGTTGATCAGTTTTTTCTTTTTGTTTTCGAAGACTATAGTATTATCCATTTTCTTATCCCCTAATTTTTCCGGTGGCGGAAAACGCCGAAAGATTCTTCTAGATTCCGATCTCGCTGCTGAGCCAGCGGATGAACTCGATCATTTTTTTCGGGACGGGGCTTTTGCCGTCTCCGAAAGAAGTCTTAAGCCCTGCGGTAATCTGATCCATCCGGTAATCGATCAGGGAATGGATCGTCAGCGCATAGGTCATGGCGGCGGTATCGACATTTTCGTTTTTTATCTTCCCGTGGACTGCGAGGGCATAGAAGAGGTCCCGTGACTTCTCGATCATGCGCTCGGTCTCTTCGACCATGATCGTGGCGGCCGTCTTACTGGTCGACCGTTCCGAATACAGCACTTTAAAGAACTGAAACATGTACTTATCGGAAACGATCCCCATATATGTGGACAGGGAACCCATAAGGATCTCTTCCACAGTCTTTTTCTCGAAGAGTTTTTTGTAATCAAGAGCCGCCGGCTTATTGTTACTTTGCGCCTGCTGCCGAAGAAAACCATACATCTCCCGGATGATGTCATCTTTCGACTTAAAGTGGTTGTATATAGAAGGTGCCTTGATCCCTACTTTCTCTGCGATCTGTGACATGGAGACGCCCTTCATGCCGCATTCGGAAGCAAGTTCCAGCGTAGCGTAGATGATTTCTTCTTTCCGGTTCATCAGGATGCTCTCCTTTGCTTTTATTCGTTAGTAATAATACTAACGGTCATTAGTTTTGTCAAGGACTTTCTTATCAGGAGATACCAGTTCTGATATAATCCTTTTGTACGTGATGGAAAGAGGTAGAAAAATGAAGATTCAGTGGATCAAAGGTAAGACAGATAACTGCTACATCGTATCCGAAGGAAAAGATGCGATCCTCGTGGATACGGCCAGCGGTCAGGCTTATGAAAAAGTGCTCAAAGAATGCAGCAAGTATAAGATGCGGCTGATCGTACTGACGCATGTGCATTTCGATCATGCGGAAAACGCGGCGAAGCTTTCAGAACACTTTGGGATACCGGTCGCCTTCCATGTTTCTGACGAGAATCTCTTCGAGAGCTTCGATAACCAGCCGATGAAATCATACGGAATCGTAGGTAAAGTCGTGTTGGGTATGTCACTGAAAGTTCTGCGGAATACCGTGGTGAAGAGACCTGAAAACGTGCTCTATATCAAAGAGGGAGACGATTTGTCCGAATACGGGATCAACGCGAAGATAATTGAGCTTCCCGGCCATACAAAAGGATCGATCGGCGTAGATGTAGAAGGAACGGACCTGATCGTAGGCGATGCGCTGGATAACTGGATCACACCTGCCACCGGACACCTGTATAGTGATAAGAATGCCCTTAAGGCGAGCGCAGAGAAGATACGAGCCTTAGGCCCCAGAAAGATCTACTATGGTCACGGAAAGCCGACGCAGACGAAGTGAACGTGACTTCGGAATCAGGACACAGCTTTTCTAACGCTGGAAGAGGACACGACCCGGCTCTCGTTTTTTGATAAAAAAGTAAGATATAGAAAAAAAGGAAGATCCTTTTGCTGATATAATTCTCCCGAATATGGATGAATGAGTAAAAGGAGAAAGATCGGTGGTGTTCGTTAGATTAGGTGTGGTTTGCGTTATTTGCATTATTTGCAGTTTTTTCGGCTTGTGCGTGAAATGGCTGTATGCGCCGCACCGTCGGGTGGGGGATTTTGTTTTGACCACATTCATATCGCTGGTTCTTATCTCCCAGTTGTTGCTCATCTATCTCATGGCGATGCGGTCCTCCTTTTTGGCCATGATCGTGATCATTCTTTTTGACCACTACTGGTTCTACTTTGCCCCGTTTTATCCCAACAGTGATCCGGCGGGGAACGGTATGGCACTTGGTTTTCGGTCGTTCTTTGTGCTGGTCACAAGCGTGATCCTGGGTGTGGTATCTTTCCTTCTGATTCAGTTTTTCAAAGTGAACGGAAATCCGATCGGATTATATATAGTGTTATCTTTTGCTGCTTTGATCGGCATTTCAACTATGCTGAAGAACCGCGAGTCGCATCTTACCGGTGATGCATTTGATGACGTTGCAAGATGGAGAAAAATGCGCCCGGAAGACTATCGGGATGCACTGTTCCGGGATAGCATGCTGGAGAGAAATGACGAGTGGGAAGGAAAAGAACTGGGTGCGGTCCCGAAAGAACTCGAGCACTGGGATGTATATGGAAGTAACACTATCACAGTAAAAACGTATGGAAAACTGTGCTTTTTTCTTCTGGAAGGAAAATTCACTTTTTCAACAGAAACATATAGTGTGTCCAGCTACGGACTTCTTCGCGGCTGTCTCGGACATGCAGGTTATGAAGGCGGAGATTCGCCGCCTGTGCCAAGTCATGCGGTAATGGCATGGTATGACATATCTGACGGGAATACGTATAAACTAGATGCAGATCTTCCACCTGAGCTGAATCACTATCTGGATGATAAAGAACGCTTCAGATGGGATTATATCGAATTTCAGATCCTGCCTCATGGGAAAGTGGTTATGTATCATAACTGGCATAACCAGATCCATAACATCATGCTCGATTATCCTCTTCAGGGAAAAGTAACGAAGGAGTATGAGCAGAAGGTGTCGGACTTTCTGAAAAAGAAGAAGAACTATTTCATTGCCCACGAGAGGATCGGTGATGAGATCGGCGAAGTATCCGGAGTTCCTTCTCTTGAGACCATCAACAATTACATGAGACGATTCCGTTATACGATCCTTTTCGTTCCGAAAAATGACCGCTTCAAAATCACGAAAACCATCTGCCGTTTCTTTAACGGTGAGAAGATCCTTTCCGGCGGGGAATGGGAAGAGAAGATGGATCCGTCCCGCTTGAAAGATGTTTTCCTGCGGTTTGAAGATGAGAATAAAAAATACTCCTGCTTCCTATACTTCAACAAAGAGGAGATCCTTCGCGTGTTTGAAGAGGCGTTTGGAAATCCCGGGGACTCCTCGCAAGGAGAATTTATCATCCGGGTCGGAACGGAGAAAAGTGCTTTTGCATGCGAAATCAAAGCAGGCGAGAAGAGCTATCCGCTTAACGAAACAGAGATAAGACTTTATAAGAATAACAAAGATGACAGCGGAAAACTCGTGTTTAAGAGCTATAATGGAAACCATAAGAACCTGATGTGAAATGAATAGGTAAGAAGATCTGGTACGCAACAGATATACTACTCGCTTCGTCCTATTTGTGTGAATGCAAAGGGGGGCGAAAATGGCGAAAGACAAGAAGATAAACGGCTGGTCGTGGAATCTGTTTCTGTCCGATGATGAGAAACTGATCGCAACGAGTAATGGCAGGAATGGTATCTATGTTTATGATCTGGAGACGTTAAAGCCCGTACTTAGGACAAAAACCGTCAGCTATGTTGGATACGTAGCGGTATCTCCGGATAGAAAACTGGTGGCGGCAAAGAACACCAGTGGACTTTTAGCACTGATATCCATGGAAACCGGCGAAGAGCTCTTCCGGAATAAAATGGCAGAGAGCGAAGGCTACCTCATGACGTTCACCGATGACAGTAAGTATGTTCTGGATCTGGATCATTGGGGCAGAACGATGCTTCTGGATACGGAGAATCAATTCAGTATATTGGACGAGGGTTTTAAGGACAAGGACGGACAAACTTTGTTTTCCTATCTCCATTATGACCGTTTCGGTAGAAATATCTATAAGATTGTGGATCGCGGACACGGATATAAATGTGCGGCAGCGATGGTCACTTCTGCGGATAAAGATCACATCGATTATAAGGTGATACGGGAATTTCAGGGACCGGCGCCGGATCATCTGAAGGGCATCTCTTTTTGCAGGGAACAGAATTATTACCTGACTTCAGATAAGAAACAGATCGTCGTTACTGATAAGGATTTTCAAGAGACAGGAAGGATCCAGATGCCGTTTAAAGATGAAGAGGCATATAGATATATCCAGAAAGTCCTGATCTCTCCCGGTGAAAAATATGTGTTCATTTCTTTGGGTGGAACGGACTCGGCATTGTTTGAACTCTCATCCATGAAATTAGTCCGTGAGTTTGAATATGGCAGTCTGGCAGATTTTAAAATGATAGAAGATGACCGAAGATATATTATTTCAACCTGGAACGGAACGTATATAGGTGAGGTGTAATTTCGGGCGATCAGTTGAAATTCTCATCACAGCAGGCTTCGAAATGTTTATCGAGTTCGGAAATGCCTTTTACGATGAGATCCTTCTGCTGGGCATAGCCTCCCCGGACCCATTTTTCGAGGACCGCGATGCAGCCGTTTGAATGGTAGTGGCAGAAGAATTCGAATTGGGCGCTTTTGGCGGCGGAAGCGTAACGCTCGCGATAGATCATGAGGTAGGTGCCGTTGATCATCTTCAGGACTTTGTCGCGAAGTGTTCCGGTGCTGAAGGGGCTGAATATCATGGAGAAGAGCACACGGTTCTCATCGATGTAGTCAATGATGTGCTTCATATAATCCGAATCCGTCTCGTGCTCGAGGACCAGAAGGCCCAGCTCCGTGATGACCTCGTTTTCGAGTTTCTCATATAGATCATATACATCCAGATAATGCTTATAGAAAGTCACCCGGTTGACGTCGGCCTTATCCGCGATCTCCTGGACGGTGATGCGATGCAGCTCCTTCGTTGTGAGGAGCTCGGCAAGTCCCGCGCAAAGTGCTTTTCGCGTTTTTATAGTTCTTCTGTCCGGTTTCTTTGCGTCCATTGCCTGCTCCTTTATCTTCTTTTCGCATACGAACAAAAATATTATAACAAAAAACACGCTGCGGGTGCTTTTCGAAAATTGTTTTCGTAATCTTTCTTATTTTCGTAAAACAGCCGGAATAATGACGTATACGTCACACAACCGGCATGCCTTGCTGTTAGATTAAAGATAGGGTTGCTTTCATACACGCGTATGCATTATCGGTTACGGGGGATATGTTCTATGAAACGTTATTCTGTTTCTCGAAAGATCTTATCGGTTACGCTTGGCATTTCTTTTTTACTCGGCTGTACAGCCTGCAAGAAAAAAACCACTCAGGGTGAAGGAGGACGGGAGATCCTGAAATCCGACACGTTCTTCGAATCCGAGATATTTGAACTGAAGATTCCGATCGACGAGACCAAGAAACTCGAGTATCAGTCGGTCGAAAATGTGCATTTTCTCGGTGACATCATCATCGCCAACTATACTCTTACCTACGAGTTTCCGGAAGAGGCGCTGAATGGCGGAAACTGGGATGATATCAACTGGGAAGAATACAATCGGTCCGGTATTGCGAAGTTTTCTTTAGAAGGCGAATACCTCGGCGATCTCCAGTCGGGCTCAGACCCGTCCGCAAACGTCGCAGTGGATAATGACGGAAACCTTGCCGTGGTGAATACATCCTACGACGAAAGCTTTATGGTCAACGGTATAAGTATCACGATTCAGGACGATTCCGGAAACACGATCAAGGAGATCCCTCTGGAAATGCCGCCCAATCCCAATATAACGTATATTTCCCAGGTCCAGTTCCTTCCGGACGGAAGGATCGCCGTCCAGTGCGGTTTTGGCGGTCCCTTAGGCATATACGACGAGAACGGAAAACACCTTTCCGATATCGGCGGTATCGATCGCGGCATCATCGGTAACATCTTCGAATATGACGGGAAATACTATGCATTCAGCATGCCGAATGACAGTCTCATGGATATCGAATTCTACATCCATGAGGTCGATCTGAAGACCGGCGAAATGAAACCGGGGAAACCCTCCTATGCTGTCAATAATCCGTATCTGCTGGCATTCACAGAAAGCGGTGCATACACGACTACTCCGAACGGGATCGCCAAGTTCAATCCGGTTTCGGGAGAAACGGAAGAGATCTTAAACTGGAACCAGACGGATGTGAATCACGGTATCCTGAATTCCGTTTTGAGTGCTCCGGTAAATGATGACGAGATCAACGCAATCGCCAGAAAATTCAGCAGCGATTTTATCCATGACACGTTTTATGTGATCCGTCTGAAACGGGCCGAAAAGAACCCGCATGCAGGAAAGAAGATCATGTGCGTCGGCGGAATCGGATTAAGCAGCGGATTCTACGATTATATGTATGAATACAATTCAAACGCCGATAACAAGATGCGAATCGAAGCGACCGATTATACTTATTCTCTCGAAGACGGCACCTCGTTAGATAAAAAATTCGAGACGAACCTTACGAGCAGGATCAACCTTATGATTCTAAGCGGAGAGGCACCGGATATTCTTGTTAACTTCGCGGGATTCGACCAGTACGCCAACGACAATATACTTGTCGATCTCAATACCTACATCGATGGCGGAAACGGGTTGGACCGGTCGGAGTATTTCGATAACATCTTCCATTCGATGGAGGTGAACGGAAAACTTTACTACGCCCCGATGAGTTTCAATCTTCAGGGCTATATGGCAAATACGAAATATATCCAGGCGGATTCGGACTGGACTTTTGATGATCTGGATAAAGCGGCTTCGTCTCTTCCCGACGGTGTTCTGCTGATTCCGCCGGAAGAAAGTTCCGAGCTTCTGAAAAAATACATGAGCTCGGATCTGACAACGTATATGGACTATGTCAACAGAAAAGTCAGCTTCAACTCCGAGGGAATGATACGGGTCCTTGAGGAATCAAAGAAATATGCCGCGAAAGAAGATCTGTCGGACCGGAACATCCTGACCGGAATTTCTACGACATCTGCATACGGCGGATTAAATGTCTATGACACGGCGGATCTGGAAGAGATCGTCCCCGGTGTCAAGCCGGTCGTGAAAACCGCGGATTATCTGAAAAACGGAGCGGCAGCGATGATTAGTGCGAAAGTCGACAGTCTTAATGATTTCAGCATCTATAAAGGGCTTACTAACGGAAACGGCAAGTATTTAGGATATCCGACTCTTAAGGGAAACGGAATCCTTGCGTACTCTGTGGAATCCATGGCGATTGTCGCGGATTCTCCGTATAAGGACGAGGCATGGGAAATCATCCGGAGTTTTTATAGCTCCGAGGCGCAGAGTGCAATGACACAAAGCGGAGCAGGATCTTTCCCACTGAAAACTTCTGTTTTTGAAGATAACATGATGGCCGAAAAAGAGAAGATCAGTAAGGCATACGATGATTACCGGCAGGATATGGCAAAGACCGGGCAAGTCGACTGGATCGTTTACCCGGCCGCGGACGGGGATATTGATGAACTCCGGGAAATCATTAAAAACGTGAAAGCCAGCTACCATACAGATGCGGCCGTAATGGACGTTATCCTGGAAGAAGTGCCCGGATATTTCCTGGGTTCCAGATCAGAAGAAGAAGTCCTTAAGAACATCGACAAGCGTGCTCTTCTGATCGTGCAGGAAAGATAAGGTCAGCTTTTCGAAGTGAATATATAAGATCGCAGAGCATTCGTTTTTTTACAGATCGGCTCCAATCTGTAGCTTAATTTACACTCTCCTGTGAAATGTCGCAAATGCTACAGACAAGGGCGTTTTTGAATATTGAGGTTCATGTTTTCAGGTGGTACATTGTAATCACAACAAAGAGAGAAACGAAAACAAGAATCCAAGAGTTCAAAGGAGAGTAGAAAAATGAAAGGTTTAATCGCAATCGTCGTAGGGGCAGCAGTAATCACAGCAATCTTCGTATTCGGAGCAAACTTCATGCTTGATGATATAGACGCAAAGCGTGGCAAGAACAAGCAGCCGACAGAAACAACAGTTACCGTAGCGACAGAAAGCGTATCCACGATCCACGACGTCTTCGCAGAAAATAATATGTAAGCCCAATACCCATCCATAACACTTGTACAGGAAAAGGCAGCTGTCTGAAAAGATATGCTGCCTTTTTCAGTCCTGTAAACCAGCAGGCTCTGTTGACATGAAACCGGGTAGATTATAATGACAGAAGAATAATCGAAAGAAGGCATATGTGATGCAGGTGATGACAAATACGATCCGTCCGGATGAATATATGGCCATGAGAAAAGCGGTCGGCTGGCATGAATTTCCGCTGGAGCAGGCAGCCGAGGGCTTGAAGAACTGCTATATCTGGTGTATCCGTGAGGATGACCGCCCGATCGCTCTGGGCAGGATCATCTGGGATCATGGCTACGTGATTTATATAGCAGATGTTATCGTTCTTCCGGAGTATCAGGGACAAGGCTTGGGAAGAAAAATAATGGAGACCATGATGGACTTTATCCGTGCCCAGATGAAACCCGGATATCTGTTTATGGTGTCCCTCATGTCCGCCAAAGGAAAGAACGAGTTTTACAAGAAATTCGGTTTTGTGGACCGTCCGTCGGAACAGTTCGGACCCGGCATGCATCAGTGGCTGGAAGGGGATAAAGAAACATGACTATTAGAACAAAACAATTTCAGATATTAACAGACTTGGAGCTTGCATGGAAACTCATGACGGATGTCTATGCTCCCGATGGAAGTAACGGACCTGCGGCCCCTTTTCTGGAGTATGCGATCACTTGCTGCTGGATGGATAAGAACTATCTCCGTCTCAATCGTTTCTGGCTGGATGGAGACCTGCCGGTGGCTTTTGTGTTTTACGAGAATCCGGTTACTACTACTTACTTCGTTCTTCGTCCGGGCTATGAATTTCTGGCCGGGGAAATGATCGAGTATGCAGAGAAAGCATATCCGAAGTTTGATGATCCGCGCGAAATGAACCTGTACGGCAGCCAGACTGCGCTGATCGAAGAAGCGAAGAAACGCGGCTATCAGGTCGTGTATGAGGAGACGGAAAATTACTTCGATTTCCGGGAAGGAAAACTCGATTATCCGCTTCCGGAAGGATACCATTTTGTGGATTCCTTAACATCGGATCCGCTCAAGTCGGCCAAGTGTATGTGGGACAGTTTTATGAGCGAAGACTTCGGTGAATTTACAGATGTGGAGACCCCGAAAAAGAACGGAGGAGCCAGCGCCCATGAACTTTATCAGGATGTGTATGGCTGCACGATCGCTCCTTCCCCGCACGCCACATATGAGTACACCGTGATCATTGCAGATGAGAACGAAGAATATGTCTGTTTCTCAGGTATGTGGTGGGTTCCGGAAAATAAACTTGCCTACATGGAACCGCTCGGAACAGTTCCTTCCCATCAGCACAAGGGACTTGCCGCCGCGGCGCTGTCCCGTCACGATCAGGTAATGAGAAAGCTCGGCGCAGAAATCATGACCGGCGGAGGAAATGCTTTCTATAAAAAGATCGGCTACCAGAAGGAAAAGACGCTTCTTCACATGCAGAAAAAGCAAGAGTAAGTAGTCGAAAATACGTTCCTTTTGTGATATAATGAAACGGTAGGAAGCAGTTGGTTACTTCTTTCCCTGAATCTTTGTGATGAGGGGGTGAGGCCTATGAATATGACGTGGGGCGAGTTTTTCGCTTTTTGTTGTTTTGTTGTTGCCTTAGTCGCTCTGGTCGCAGATCTCTGCAGAAAAGATAACGGGCAAAAAAGAAGTAAACCGTCCAAGCTGCCACTCGACGGTTTACTGAAAATGTAAATCTAGGGAAAGCAGAACTGGCTGCTTCCTATCTCCATTATACTTGCATTTGCTGACTTTGCAAGTCGGAAAGTGTTTAACATTTAGCGAAAATGGGTATCATAAAGATATCCGATATCGGCGGCTAGTCGAAGATATAACAAAGGAGAAGCGCGATGCACTTTGTGGATGCAAAAGGGATCCTGACGAATAACCATGGTTCCTGCGGGATGAATATCTACCGTGGGTGTACGCATGGGTGCATCTACTGCGACAGCCGGAGCACCTGCTATCAGTTCACTCATCCTTTCGAGGATATAGAAGTGAAGCAGAATGCGCCGGAGCTTCTGGAGAGAGCACTCCGCTCGAAGAGGAGCAAGTGCATGATCGGCACCGGTTCCATGTCGGATCCGTATATGCACTGCGAAGCGGATCTTCACCTCATGAGACGGTGCCTTCTAGTCATTAAGAAGTACGGGTTTGGAGTGGCGGTACAGACGAAGTCAGACCGGATCCTCATGGACATCGATCTTCTGGCGGAAATCAATGCGGCGAGTAAGTGTGTCGTGCAGATGACGCTTACTACTTACGATGACGATCTTTGTAAAATCCTGGAGCCTCATGTCTGTAATACGAAGCGGCGCATCGAAGTGCTGGAGGAGATGAATAAAAGAGGCATCCCGACCGTCGTTTGGCTGACGCCGCTTCTGCCGTTCATTAACGATAACGAGGAGAATGTAAGGCCGATCCTGGAAGAATGCGCCCGGGTCGGGGTGAAGGGCATCTTATCTTTTGACATGGGCGTAACCCTTCGGGAAGGCGATCGGGAATATCTCTATGAAAAGTTTGACCAGCACTTCCCGGGGATGAAGGAACGCTACATGAAGACTTTCGGAAATGCGTACATTATCCCGAGCCCCAGGTCGGAAGAACTGATGAAGATGTTTAAGTGCTTTTGCAAAGAAAAAGGGATCATGCATGACCCGGATGAGATCTTCCGGTATATGCACGAGTTCCCGGAAAAATACACCCAGATGAGCCTTTGGGATCTATAAGCTGCCCCTTTTGAAGAGGGGACAAAAGGCGATCTCAAAGAAAATGAGGAGAAAGATGAGGAGAGAAAAATGCAGATCAGAAGAGTAGAAGAAGAGAATGAAAAGATCAGTGAGTTTATCGGCGAGGGGTTCGCGAAATATGGACTTCAAAACGGAGTGGATGTGAACTACGAAGATTACTGTTTTGTCGCGGAAGGCGAGGACGGGAAGATCCTTGGCGCAATCACCGGAAGAGCCTACTATAACGAGGTGCACGTTGGTGATCTGATCATCGCGGAAGGAAATAGAAGAAGCGGTCTCGGAAGCATGCTTGTGCATACCGTGGAAGAAGCTTTTTCAGGGAAAGGATATGAAAAGATCACCCTGACCACATTTGGTTTCCAGGCGCCGGAATTTTATAAGAAACTCGGCTTTCAGGTGGAGTTCATCCGCGAGGATAAAAACCCGAAGCTGACGAAGTATTTCCTGGCAAAAGCACTGGCGTGATCGGATGCGGTGAAGGCATGTATTCCTATGCGCAGGAGGAAGAAGAATCCGGATCCGGTGGTATAATATATTCATCGGGGTGCGTGTTCGTACTATTCCGTAAGTGAGATAAACCCACGAAATAGAAGGAGGATCTTCCTATGTTGTATCGAGGTTTTCAGGACATGAAGCTTTCTGCACTCGGCTTTGGCGCCATGCGTCTTCCCGTGATCGACGGTAATGACAGCAAGATCGATGTGGAGCTTACACAGAAGATGGTGGACGAAGCTTTTGACGCAGGAATCAATTACTTTGATACTGCTTACGGATACCATAACGGAAACTCCGAGATCGTTCTTGGTAATGCACTTAGGAGACACTCCCGCGACAGTTATTATCTCGCGGATAAGTTCCCCGGATACGACCTTTCGAATATGCCGAAGGTCAAGAAGATCTTCCCTGAGCAGCTGGAGAAGACCGGTCATGACTATTTCGATTTCTATCTTTTCCATAACGTGTGTGAGATGAATATTGATGCGTATCTTGATCCGCAATACGGAATTTACGATTACCTGATCGAGAAAAGAAACGAGGGCAAGATCCGTCATCTCGGATTCTCCTGCCACGGCGAGATCGATGTGCTGCGCCGCTTCCTTGAAGCCTATGGAAAAGATATGGAATTCTGCCAGCTGCAGCTGAACTATCTGGACTGGACTTTCCAGCACGGAAAAGAGAAAGTGGAACTTTTGAAAGAATACGGAATTCCGGTATGGGTCATGGAGCCGCTGCGTGGCGGAAAACTGGCGAATCTTCCGGAGAAGTGTGAAGAGGAGTTAAGAAAACTTCGTCCGGATGAAGAGATCCCCGCATGGGCATTCCGTTTCCTGCAGTCGATTCCGGAGGTGACAGTCGTTCTTTCCGGTATGTCGGATATGTCTCAGCTTCGTGCGAACATTAAAACTTTCTCCGAAGATAAGCCCCTTTCTGAAGGTGAAATGGATGGGCTTTTAAAGGTGGCATCCCAGATTCTCGGCATGGGATCCATTCCTTGTACCGCATGTCATTACTGCGTGAGCCATTGCCCGATGGGGCTGGATATTCCGCGCCTGATCGCACTTTATAACGAGCATAACATCACGGTTGCCGATGGTGGATTCGACTTCATTGCACCCATGGCGGTAGGTTCGATGCCGCAGGAGAAGAAACCGTCTGCATGTCTTCATTGCGAGAGCTGTGAACAGGTCTGCCCGCAGTCTATCGGTATTTCCGAGATCATGGAAAAATTTGCTGAAATCGTGGGCTGACATCTATCGAAAAATCACCTTTTCTGGTGAGCGCTTTTACAGGAGGGAAAATGGAAGAGTTTTATATCAATAGTGACGGTATCCGTCTTCATGCGAAACTGGACAAAGCACCAGGCGTTGAAAAAGGCCCGCTCTGTATCCTGATCCACGGTTTTACGGGACACATGGAAGAAGACCACATCATCGCGGCGCAGAAGGCCATGAACGAGGCGGGAGTTGCGGTGCTTCGGGCGGAGATGTACGGCCATGGCGGAAGCGATGGCGAGTTTAAAGACCACACGCTCTATAAGTGGGTGACCAATGCCATCTCTGTAGTGAACTATGCAAAGACACTGGACTTTGTGACGGACCTGTATCTGTGCGGCCACTCTCAGGGTGGACTTCTGACGATGCTGGTCGGCGGCATGTTCCCGGATACTTTCAAAGCGATCCTGCCTCTTTCTCCTGCCTGGATGATCCCGGACGGCGCCAGAGAAGGAAATCTTCTGGGCATGAGTTTCGATCCGGATCATATCCCGGATACGCTGGAGTTCTGGGGCGGGGTTCTTTCCGGAGACTATGTCCGTGTAGCGCAGACGATCCATCCGGAAGACGAGATCGAAAGATATCAGGGTCCGGTCCTGATCGTGCAAGGCGATGCGGACGAGACAGTGCTTTGTACGTACGCAGAAAAGGCAGTAAAGCTCTATAAGAATGCGAAGCTGGTGCTGATCCACGGTGACGACCATTGCTTCACGAAGCATCTCGATGAGATGGCCGCCGCCGTGAAATCGTTCTTTATGTAAGATCCGCTTTGCACTCTGCTTTGACGGCTTCGAATGTCTCGCCGATCTTCTGGTCAGGTGCCTTTGTGAGAAGGCTCACCACTACGATGAAGATGCATGCGACGATAAAGGCCGGAAGCAGTTCATAGATGTCGAGGATCGAACCTTTGAAATGCTCGCGGACGACAAACTTCCAAACAAAGATCGTGACGCCGCCTGTAAGCATGCCCGAAATCGCGCCCCATTTGTTGGTGCGTTTCCAGAACAATCCGAAAAGGACCAGAGGACCAAAAACGGCGCCAAATCCTGCCCAGGCGAAGGAGACGATGCGGAATACGGAACTGCTTGGATCGAGGGCCAGGAATACAGCTACGGCAGAAATAACAAGCACACAGATGCGGGCCAGCCACATCGATTTTTTCTCGGAAAGTTTCTTATTAAATGTCTCCTGAACCAGGTTCTGGGATACGGCAGATGCTGCAGCCAGGAGCTGGGAGTCCGCGGTGGACATTGTTGATGCGAGGATACCTGCCAGGATGACACCGCCGATAAAGGCCGGAATATATCCGTGGGATGCGATCCATCTTCCTACATCGACAATGATGGTCTCAGCGGAAGAGGCATTTTCGTATGACGGAACGATACCGTTTTTCATCAGAGAATATCCGACAATACCGATCAGAACGGCGATTCCCATAGAGATCACGACCCAGATGGAAGCGATCCTGCGGGACAGCTTCAGTTTCTTCTTATCTTCAATGGCCATGAAGCGTAGGAGGATATGCGGCATACCGAAATAACCAAGACCCCAGGCCAGCGTAGATGCAACCGGGAGCGCACCGTAGCTTCCGACAGTGCCACCGGCGACGTCAAAGCCCTTAAAGACATCGAGGTAACCGTCCATGCTTTTTACATTACTGAAAACATTTCCCATACCATTTGTCACGGCTTCACCAACACCGAGAACGACAAGAAGTGCCACGGTCATGATGATGGACTGGATAAAGTCTGTGGTCGATGCTGCCAGGAATCCGCCAAGTGTGCAGTAGAGCACGATAACGATCGCGCTGGCGATCATGGCGTAGGTGTAGGATACATCGAACAATGAGGAGAAAAGCTTACCGCAGGCGGCAAAACCGGAAGCCGTATACGGAACGAAGAAAATGACGATAAATACTGCTGCGATCAGTGTGATGATGTGGCGGTCGTCGCCGAATCGCTTACTGAAAAAGTCCGGCAGTGTGACCGCATCCACTTTCTGGGTGTAGACACGAAGTCTTTTTGCCACGAAAAGCCAGTTGAGATATGTGCCGATCGCGAGACCGAGCGCCGTCCAGAATGCTTCCGGAATACCTGTCATCAGCGCCACTGCCGGAAGTCCCATCAGAAGCCACGAACTCATGTCGGAGGCTTCCGCACTCATTGCGGTAACGATCGGACCAAGTTTTCTGCCGCCAAGGTAGAAGTCATCTGTGTTCTTGTTTTTCTTGCTGAAAAATCCGCCGATGGCGATCATCATAAGAAGATAGGCACCGATGGTGATCATAATTACGATTGTTGTAGTTGACATAATATCCCTCCTCACTTTCACACATAATCATATTAGCAAACTGCCGGTGAATTACCAACCTGTTCATGTTTCTACCGGATTACTTTATCGTGATAGAATAGGTATGAATCATATTACATGAAAAGGGCGGACCCGTCGCATTTCACGAAGGAAAGGAGAAAGAGGATCGTGGATCGAAAAGAAAAGAAAGCTTACTATCATCTGCCGGGACTTTTTGAGTTCTATGATTTCTATAAGGTCTTTCTGCCGCTTTTCCGGGAGCACCGAGAATACTTCTACGACTGGTGTGAGATCGGTTCGGTCTACGGCGCGCCGGGGGACTGCCTCTGGGGCGGGGGACGCGTCGGTTTCGGCGAGGCGGATCCCCGCGATGTCGCCGATCTCATGAAGGAATACGGCATATCCTCACGTCTGACATTCAGTAATTCTCTTCTTCAGAAGGAGCACTTTTCCGATAAGAAGTGCAACGATCTTCTCGCGCTGTTCGAGCGAAACGGCCGCGCGGAAAACGGTATCATCATCCATTCCGATCTTCTTCTGGAATATATCCGCTCGAAATATCCGGGCTTCTATTTCGTGTCTTCCACAACGAAAGTCCTGACGGATTTTCAGGATTTTGATGCCGAACTGGCTCGTGAGGAATTCCGTTATGTGGTACCGGATTTCCGTCTGAATAAAGATTTTTCTTCTCTAAAAGCACTTGCCCCTGAAAAGAAAGCGAAAGTGGAGTTTCTCTGTAACGAATGCTGCTGGTTTGATTGCTTTGACCGCAGAAACTGCTACGAAAATGTCAGCCGCAAAAGCCTCGGTGAAGACGTGGATGAACACGTCTGCGTATCGCCTACCGCCGCGCGGGGTTACCGCTTCTCCGATGCCATGAAAAACCCGGGCTTTATCGGGATCGATGACATTCAGAATACCTATTTTCCATCCGGCTTTTCCCACTTTAAGATCGAGGGAAGAAGCCTCGGAAGTGCCGTAGTCCTGGAGTTCCTGCTATACTATATGACGAAGCCGGAATACCAGCTGAAGGTAAGAGAAGAGATCTATCTGGACAGCTCGCTGGACCTTTTCTAGAGAAATCGTGTTTCTGAAAGAATCCCCTTGTGTTTTGGGCAAAGAAACAGAGCCGTTTCTTTAGAGCCTTTGAAAAATGACAAAAATGTGCGCTGCTAACCTTTGAAAAATGACAAAACAATACTCAATAAACCTTTGAAAAATGACAATGTCTTGTGTATAATGAATATGCACGGAGGTTGTATATGCTGAGAAGAACTATTTGGGAAAGCTTAATAGAATGGAAAAACCGGACTCATCACCCCATGGTCATCAAGGGGTTAAGACAGATCGGAAAAACGTATATTGTACGTCGATTTGGTGAGCAGTATTACGAGAATTGTGTGTACATTGATTTAAGGGAAAATAGAAGTGTTCATTATGCTTTTGATGGAGACTTTAATGTAGACCAAATGGTTTTGTCCATTTCTGCAGTGATTAAGAATGCCAAATTTGTTCCTGGAAAAACATTGATCATTTTAGATGAGATACAGGATTGTCCAAATGCAAGAAGTTCATTGAAATACTGGGATATAGATGGAAGATATGATGTAGTTGCAACGGGAAGTTTTCTTGGTGTAAAAGGATTTAGGACACCATATACACGGGGTATCCCTGTAGGGTATGAGGAACAGATTACAATGTATCCATTAACATTTAGGGAATTCATTTTGAACTCCGGACTCAAAGAGAATGTTATAAAGTATGTTGTGAAGACTCTCAAGGAACGAAAGCCGGTAGAAAAAGCGATTCATGAAAGTATGCGTTCCTTATACATGCAATACCTTATCGTCGGGGGAATGCCCGAGGTCGTGAATGCGTTTTTAGAAACACATGATCTGAACGAAGTGAGAAGAATTCAGAGAAGAGTATTAGACTCGATAAAAGACGATTTTGGGAGATATAAGGATGCTCGTGGAAATGATGCAGTCAACGAGGTATTAAAGCTTCGGGCTGAAGCCTGTCTGAATTCAATACCGACACAGCTGTCGAAGAATTATAAGAAATTCCAGTACAGCCTGGTAGATGTGAAAGGACATTCTCCCGAGAAAGCAGACGGCCTGCAATACATAGAAGATGTAGGGATCGTAGTGAAGTCATATAATACGCGGGAGATATCATATCCGTTGGAAGGAGTGAAGATTCCTTCGGAATTCAAGGTCTTTTACATTGATACGGGATTGTTGATCTCGCAATTGGGGGATGAGGTTCCACAAGAGATACTCAAAGGTAATATCAGTTCATACAAGGGTGCCATTGCTGAAAACATGGTTGCCTCTGCATTTGCAACCAGCGGAATTGCCTTGTATTACTTTCATGCACCGAGCGGATCTCCGGAATTGGACTTTATATTTGAGAAAGATGGAGAGACCAATATTGTTGAATGTAAGGCAACGAACGACAGAGCTACAAGTATGAAATTTGTTATTGCAAACCCCAAGCGATTTGGGAAACATCCTGCAATTAAATTCGCTGATACCAATGTTGGGGGAGGCGAAGGTTTCACCACATTGCCGCTATATGCAATCGGCTTAATCGAGTTGGATAACGGGACAAGAATCGTTGACACGGTTGATCTGAGTGATCTTAAGGTGCCAACCGATATTGATTAGATAAGGAAATCGCAGGGGGTGAACATGAACCGGATCTACTGGGATATCGATAAGATCGCATCACTGACGGATCATCTGGAAGCCGCGACGCACAGCCACGGCATGATCCAGTTTTTCCTGTTTCTTCATGGCACTCCGGAGATGAAAGTGGGAAAGGATAAGATCCACGACCGGTGCCTGTTTGTGAACGTCAATGTGAAGCATGCCGTGAAGTTTAATGGCGGACTTCTATTTACCTGCGTGATCGAGCCTGCCTCGGATATGGGACGGAAATTGAGCGCGCTGCTTGCTGGAAAAGAATATTTCGCACTGGAAGATAAAAAGGCGGATGAACTGATCGCACTTGCGCGATCTCTGACAAGTGCTTTTTCCAAAGAATCGTACGCGAAGCTGATGCAAAAACTCTATGAAGTGATCGGTGCCGGATCTTCTGAAAAGCAGTTGGATGAGCGGATCACGGAGTTCCTTTCCATGCTGGAAAACTGCAGCTGCACGGATCACTCTGTCGATCACTTCGCAGAGGAACTGCACCTGTCTTCGTCCCGACTGTCGCATCTTTTCTCTGAGCAGGTGGGCATTACGTTGAAAGATTATCTGCTTCTTCACCAGCTGGAGAGAGTTTTCCAGGATATCTTAAGCGGCAGGAAAATCACCGATGCCGCGATGGATGCGGGCTTTGACTCGCCGTCGCATTTTGCCTCCACGGTAAAAAGACTCATGGGACTTCCGGCAAGAAGCACCATTAAAGATAGCGAATTTCTGAAAGTTTATTAATCCCCGATTTTCTATACTGATGCCAGAAAAGAAGAAACGCCCGGCGCGCGAAGCCTCAACAGGAGGGCGCGTAGCCATGAGGTAGCAGAAAGAGGCACAGTATGGAAAATAAATATCTTAAGAAGACCCCGATGGTAAACTTCGACGCCGCACCGATCCGAAATCTGATCGAGTCTCGTGGCTGGGAAACCCTTGACACATTCAGCCGGATCGGCGCGATCTATGACTATGTCCGAAATGAGATCCTTTTCGGATATAACCGCTCCGACACGCTTACCGCAGAAGAAGTCCTGAAAGACGGATACGGACAGTGCAACACCAAGGCAACACTTCTCATGGCACTCTTTCGCGGATGTGGGATCCCCTGCCGCCTTCACGGATCGGAAGTCAGCAAGTGCTTCCAGAAAGGGGCGACCTCGGGCATTATCTCGATCCTGGCGCCAAAGACGATCGCCCATACCTGGGTGGAGGTTTTCTATGACGGGAAATGGATCGCACTGGAGGGTGTGATCACAGACGATGCCTATGTGCAGGGCGTGAAGAAAAAAGAAAATCCGAAGAAAGGGCCTTTTCAGAAATATGCTATCTCGGTGCCCGACCTGACAACACTGGATCTGACCTGGCGGGGACAGGATCTTTTTGTACAGAATGCATCGATGGTAAAAGACTATGGTGTCTTTGACGATCCGGATACTTTCTTCACGATTCATAAACAGACTTGGAGCAAAGTAAAGGACTTCGCCTATGTCCACTATGGAAGAAAAGTCATGAACCGGAACGTGGCGCGGATGCGGAGGATGTGATGATCAACTGTCTTTTTCATCCATATCCATGAAAGAGTCGTCGACGGCTTC
>CADBGD010000030.1 GCA_902794115.1 Oscillospiraceae bacterium | reverse complement strand
TCAGCATGATCATGCTGATCAGTTTCCCCATGTCATCTCTTCTGGCGGACGGAAAAGTCGAGTACACCCAAAAAGACGGGGAACGCGATGATTATGTCGTTACATTAAAGTTATCCGGATTCAAGAAAAATGAAGTTGCCATCATTTATGTGGAGTTTGACTCGGAAGTATTCCTTTCTATGGACTCCGGACAGGGAATGGAGCTTTTGACCAGCAAAGATACGGATGAGCGATATGCGGAATTTAAAGTGACAGGGAAGAAGGGCAACATTAACGGTTCGTATGTTTTCTCGTATTCCACCATGTCCAGTTCCGGCGTGAACGTATATCTTAAAGAAGTGATCAAGCCGGCCGGTCCTACGGAACCCACAAAACCATCTGATCCGACCAAGCCTTCCGAACCGACAAAACCCTCGGAACCAACTAAACCAACTGAACCAACGAAGCCTTCGGAGCCGACTGCGTCTTCAAAGTCCACGGAGGCGACAAATGCAACGGCTGCCACTTCTTCTGAAACCACAAAAGCGACGCAGACCCAGCAGACGACGTTGGCTACAACGACCACGACGGCAGAAGTGACAAGTACGACTGCTGCGCCTGCGGAAACTACTGCGGCACCGGCGGAAACGACTTCTGAAGAAACAACTGCGGCGCCGACCGAGCAGGAGACCAAAACAGAAGCAACGACATCGGAAGAAACGACATCATCATCTTCGGAAACGGAGATTTCCTCTGAAACCACTTTAGAGGAGACAACGTTTGCTTCCACTGTAATGACTACGGAAGCGGCATTGCTTCTGACGGCGGAGAGTTCCGATCCTACGGATGGCACTTCCTCTGATTTAGCAGTCGGTGCGGAGACGGAAGCTTCTAAAAAAGGGAAGACATATGTGGATGCCAGTAAGAAAAGCACCGGGGTCAATCCGTTATTGATCGGACTTCTGGTGGTCGTCTTAGTAGCGGCTGGCGGATACATTTTCTGGCTCATTCTGGTGAAGAAGAAGAAAGAAAAAGAGCAGGAACCGGAAGGCCCGGCCCCGGTCGTTATGAACGGCTATCTGCAAAAACCGACAGTAGGTGTGGCGGCTGCCAGAGCGATCCGGCCGATCCGCTCCAATGTGGCTTCGTCTGGCTCCTCTTCGGCGCCAAAGAATGCTTCCACGGAAAATGCACCTGAAAAGGGAACCGCGGCGGATCCGAAGGTGAATGAAGCTGTAGTTGCAGCTGCTTCGGAGGCAGATGCTGATGATACGATCCCGGAAATGGAGAGAACACAGCAGGAGCTTCAGAAGAGAATGGAAGAGCTGGAAAAAGAGATGGAAGCACTTCCGGACCTGGACAGTGCATTTCCGGAAGAAGGACCCAAGGAATAAATCAAAAGAGAAAGAATGAAAAAGAAAAAGAGCTGTTCGTTTGAACAGCTCTTTTCAGTGGTGACCCTAAGGAGAATCGAACTCCTGATTGCGCCTTGAGAGGGCGCCGTCTTAACCGCTTGACCATAGGGCCAAGTCACCACACACTTTTCAAGTGCATGAAAAATGATACCATAAGATTTTTGAGTGTGCAAGTGCCTTTTTCTGAAATATCAAAAAAGTCTTTGCACGCTTTTTCTATATATCCAGTATACTTTATCTACAACATCATGTATACTTATGAAAAAGAACATATTTTCTAATTGGGAAGAGTGACAGCTATGAATGACTTTATTCGAATCCGCGGCGCGCGGGAACATAACCTGCAGAATGTCAATTTAGATATTCAGAGAGATCAGCTTGTGGTTATCACCGGTCTTTCGGGTTCCGGCAAATCATCGCTGGCTTTCGATACTATCTATGCGGAGGGCCAGAGAAGATATGTCGAGTCGCTCTCTTCCTATGCCAGACAGTTCCTGGGTCAGATGGAGAAGCCGGATTTTGACAGCATAGACGGTCTTTCTCCGTCTATTGCGATCGACCAGAAGACCACAAGCCGCAATCCGCGTTCCACAGTCGGTACGGTCACGGAGGTTTATGACTATTTCCGTCTTCTTTATGCCCGTGTGGGTGTGCCTCATTGCTATAAGTGCGGAAAAGAGATCAAGTCACAGTCCATTGACCAGATTATTGAACAGCTTATGGCCTATTCCGAAGGTACCCGACTGATCCTGATGGCGCCTGTCGTACGTGGAAGAAAAGGTGAATTTACAAAGCAGATCGATGATTACAGAAAGAACGGTTATGCCCGTATCCGTCTTGATGGAACTGTATATGAGCTGGATGAAGATGAGATTTCGATCGAAAAGAATAAGAAGCATGATCTGGAAGTCGTGGTGGACCGAGTGGTCGTCCGGGAAGAATCCCGTACCCGTTTGACAGATTCCTGTGAGACCGCGCTGAAACTGGCTGACGGCCTGCTTCTTGCGGAGATCCAGGTGCCGAAGACCGGTGAAGACGGAGAGAGGATCTACGAAACGACGGAAGTGCTTTTCTCGCAGAAATTGTCCTGTCCGGACTGCGGCATCAGCGTGGATGAGCTTTCGCCCAGAATGTTTTCCTTCAATAATCCTTTCGGTGCCTGCCCGGATTGTTCGGGACTGGGTTTTCATACGCATGTGGATCCGGAATTATGTGTCCAGAAGCCGGAATGCTCCATCAACGAGGGCGCAATCACGACTGCCGGATGGAAGTTTGACGATCCCAAGAGCTGGGGACGTGCTTTTATCGAGGCGCTTTCCGCCAGATATAAGTTTTCTCTGGATACGCCATGGAATAAACTTCCAAAGAAGATCCAGGACATTATTCTCTATGGAAACAACGGCGAGAAGATGATCATTGACACATCGAACAGTATTTATCACCGGGACGGGCTGTATGTGAATTCCTGGGAAGGTGTGGTCCATAGTGTGGAAAGAAGAAGCCGGGAAGCTTCTTCGGAAGAGATCAAGCAGCACTATGAGCAGTATATGACGACTTTCGAATGCAGCAGCTGCCATGGTGCGAGATTGAATCCGCAGGCATTGGCTGTCACCGTAGGCGGGAAGAATATCTTTGAAGTTACGGCGATGCCGATCCGTAAGTGCATTAAGCATCTTCAGGGCCTGACTCTACGTGCACGGGATAAGAAGATCGCAGAGCCGATCCTGAAGGAGATTCTGGCAAGACTTGGTTTTATGGTGGATGTGGGACTGGATTATCTGACTCTTTCCCGTGCCGCCTCGACACTTTCCGGCGGTGAAGCCCAGCGTATCCGTCTGGCCACACAGATCGGTTCCAGCCTGATGGGCGTGCTTTATATTCTGGATGAACCGTCCATCGGACTTCACCAGAGGGATAACAACCGGCTTCTGGCAACACTGCAGAAACTGAAACGCCTGGGTAATACTGTCCTTGTCGTAGAGCATGATGAGGATACCATGAGGGCGGCGGATGTGATCGTGGATATGGGCCCCGGAGCCGGAGAACATGGCGGATTTGTTGTGGGTGTCGGAAATGCCGAAGAGATCATGAAGATCCCGGAATCGATCACGGGTCAGTATCTGTCCGGAGAAAAGTTTATTCCGATCCCGGCAAAGCGCAGAGAACCGGACGGCCGGTATCTGACCGTAGTGGGAGCCCGAGAGAATAACCTGAAGAATATCGATGTTAAGATCCCGATCGGATTATTCACCTGTGTTACCGGTGTATCCGGCTCGGGAAAGAGTTCTCTTGTAAACGGCATCATCTTACGGAAACTGGCTACTGATCTTAATGGTGCCCAGCGTTCCAAGGGTTTATGCGACAAGATCACCGGAGTTGGCCATCTGGATAAGGTCATTGCTATCGACCAGTCTCCGATCGGAAAGAGCCCCCGTTCCAATCCGGCCACCTATACCGGATGTTTCGACCTGATCCGTGAACTGTTCGCCAATACTCCGGATGCCAAAGCCCGTGGATATAAGAACGGACGATTCAGTTTTAACGTTAAGGGCGG
The DNA here is from genome assembly GCA_902794115.1 of Oscillospiraceae bacterium. Classification (GTDB taxonomy): domain Bacteria; phylum Bacillota; class Clostridia; order Saccharofermentanales; family Saccharofermentanaceae; genus Scatonaster. Next base: position 16,345 of record CADBGD010000030.1, on the reverse strand, counting down.
CCGTTGCGAGGCATGTAGCGGAGACGGCGTGAACCGGATCGAGATGCATTTTCTGCCGGATGTGTATGTAAAATGCGATGTCTGTAAGGGAAAACGCTATAACCGGGAGACTTTGCAGGTTAAGTATAAAGGAAAGAATATCGCAGATGTCCTGGCTATGACTGTAGATGAGGCGCTGGAATTCTTTAAAAATGTCCCGCGTATTGCCTCGAAACTGACGACTTTGTCCGAGGTGGGACTGGGTTATATCCGTCTGGGACAGCCGGCGACACAGCTTTCCGGCGGTGAGGCCCAGCGTGTGAAACTGGCGACAGAACTCAGTAAGCGCAGTACCGGCCGCACATTCTATATTCTCGATGAGCCTACGACAGGCCTTCATATCGCGGACGTACATAAGTTGGTTGACATTTTGAACCGCCTGGCCGAAAATGGTAATACTGTTCTGGTAATCGAGCATAATCTCGATGTGATCAAGACGGCAGACTATATTATCGACCTGGGACCGGAAGGTGGCGATAAGGGCGGCACGATCGTGGCGCAGGGCACGCCTGAGGAGGTCTGCAAGGTGGAAGGATCCTTTACCGGAGAATTCCTCAAGCCTGTCTTAGAGACCACGAAGGAACGGATGAAGCATAAGACTCCGACAGAAGACCTGGAGCAGAAAAAGAAGATCCAGCGTGATGCAATGGAGATAGCGGTGGGTCCGAAAGTAAGAAGGAAAAGAAAGCCTTTGGAAGATGAAGAAGGCGTGACAGAAGGAAAGAAAAAGAAGCAAGGAAAGAAAGAATGAGTCTTTGTACGATTTGTAAGAAGAATGTGGCTGTGGTATTTACCACCCGCTTTGAAAACGGCGAGCGTATCAACGAGGGCCTGTGTATCAAGTGTGCATTTGAGACAGGAATCGGCGGGATCGAGGAGATGTTTTCCTCGGCGGGAATCACCGAAGAGAACGTTGACGAGGTTACCGAGCGCCTGAATCACATGATGTCCGGAGCGCAGACGGCGAATCCGGAAGAACTGTTTAAGATGCTGGTCAATGATTCCATGAATATGGATGAATACGAGATGCCGGACGAATATGAGGAACTTCCCGATGAGGATGGGGAAGAGATCACAGACGACGGATCTGAAGAAGGTGTCGAAGAGCCGCGGAAACGAGGCGGGCGTTCTCCGTTTCCGTTTAATCTTTTCGGAGGCCGGGAAGAAGATGGAGAAGGGGACGACGATAATGATTCGAACCTGGGCCTTTTCCAGCTAGGAAAGAAAAAGGGACAGAAGAAGGCTGACCGCAAGTCCGGAGCGAAGAAAAAGAAGTTCCTGGAGCAGTATGGCACCAATCTGACCCAGCTGGCCCGTGAAGGCAAGATCGACCGTCTGATCGGCCGTGAGAAGGAAATTGAGCGTGTGGTACAGATCCTTAACCGCCGTTCCAAGAATAATCCGGCGCTGATCGGTGAACCGGGTGTCGGTAAGACGGCGATCGCCGAAGGTCTGGCAGTGAAGATCGCTAACGGGGAAGTTCCGCAGAAACTGATGAATATGTCCGTCTACCTTCTGGATATGACAGGAATGGTGGCCGGAACCCAGTTCCGCGGCCAGTTTGAAAGCCGTATGAAGAATCTGGTGGATGAGGCCCGTGAGAATCAGGATGTGATCCTGGTGATCGATGAGATGCATAACATCATGGGCGCCGGAGATGCGGAAGGCGCCATGAATGCCGCCAATATCCTAAAACCGGCGCTGGCGAAGGGCGAGATCCGAGTGATCGGTTCCACGACTCTGGATGAGTACCGCCGTCATATTGAAAAGGATTCCGCACTGGAGCGCCGTTTCCAGAAGGTGATCGTGGAAGAGCCTTCAATCGAGGACAGCATTGAGATCTTAAAAGGCATCCGTGATTATTATGAGAAGCATCACTTTGTAAAGTATCCGGATGACGTGATTGAATATGCCGTGCGTATGTCGTCACGATATATCATGGACCGTTATCTGCCGGATAAAGCTATCGATCTTTTGGACGAGAGCGGTTCTCGAGCCAATCTGGAAGAAGTGCGCCTGGTCAATCTGGCCCAGATGAAAGATGAATATGCAAGTCTGGATAAAGAGGTCAAGAAACTGGAAGCCCGGATCGAAATGTCCGCAACGCCGGAAGAGATCGAGAAGGAACACCTCTATGAACAGCAAGCCGAGAAGAAGTCCCGTGTCCTTCGTCTGGAAAAGGAGATCGAATCGCTGGAGGATGAACTGCAGCCGACGATCATTACCTGCGAAGATATTTCGAAAGTCATTGAGATGTGGACCGGAATTCCGGTAAAGCGTATCTCTGAATCCGAGTCGGAGCGTCTCTTAAAACTGGAAGAAAGACTTCATGAGCGTGTTATCGGCCAGGAGAAGGCTGTCAGTGCGCTGGCCCGTGCGATCCGCCGGAACCGTTCCGGATTTGGTAAGAAGCATAAGCCGTCATCCTTTATCTTCGTCGGTCCGACCGGTGTCGGTAAGACGGAGCTGGTAAAGGCACTGGCTGAGGCGATGTTTGCCCGAGAAGATGCGTTGATCCGTATTGATATGTCCGAATTTATGGAAGCCCATACTGTCAGTAAGCTCATCGGTTCGCCGCCGGGCTACGTCGGTTATGATGACGGCGGACAGCTGACAGAGCGCGTTAGAAGAAAACCGTATTCGGTCATTCTCTTTGATGAAATCGAAAAGGCGCACCCGGATGTGTTCAACATGATGTTGCAGATCCTGGATGACGGACGTCTGACAGATAGTCACGGACGTCTCGTGAATTTCGAGAATACGATCATCATCATGACTTCCAATGCCGGTACTTCCTTGAAGGCCAACGGATTCGGTTTCACCGGAGACGATCATATTGCTCTGGAAAACCGCGTCAATACGGCGCTGAAGGAGCAGTTCCGTCCGGAATTCCTGAACCGTGTGGATGAGATCGTGATCTTTAGTGAACTCAGTAAAGAAGAGATCCGAAAGATCGTGGATCTGATGCTGAAAGATGTGGCCTCCCAGCTCAAGGAGAAGGGCATAGCTCTTTCTGTTTCCGAGGCGGCCAAAGATCAGCTGGCAAAAGAAGGGTACGATCCGAAGTATGGTGCCCGTCCACTTCGTAAGACCATCCAGAGAAGGCTGGAGGATCCGCTTGCGGATATGTTCCTGAGTGGAAAACTGGCGAAAGCGGAAAAGGTCTGTGTGGGATACAGAAAAGAAGCTTTTGCTTTCGATGTAAAGGATAAGCCCGAAGACTGATCCGGATTTATAACGAGAAAAAGAAATCGCCGACTGATGACTCAGCCGGCGATTTTTCTTTTACTTGCAAATTTCGCTTTGCTATCAACTTCCGTGATGGCTGGAAGCAGCTCCAGGAGCTTGCACCTCTTAGGAACGGTAGCTGGCGTTGATCTTTACATAATCGTAAGTGAAGTCACAGGTCCACATACGGTCGTTATATTCACCATCATTCAGCTCGATGCGGATCAGGATATCGTGCTCGGAAAGCTTTTCTTTGGCTACTTCCTCGTCGAAGGGAAGAGCAACACCTTTTTCATAGACCGGAAGACCGGAAAGGAACATGCTGATCTTATCTGGATCGATATCGGCGCCGGAATAGCCCAGAGCGGTGATAAAACGTCCGCAGTTGGCATCCTGACCGAAAATAGCGGTCTTGCAAAGCGGGGAACGGCAGATAGCCAGAACGCAAAGGTAAGCGTCATTGGCGGTCTTTGCGCCATTTACTTCCACCTCTACGAGCTTGGAAGCACCTTCACCGTCAGAAGCGATCATTTTGGCAAGGTCAAAGCACAGGGCATGGAAAGCATCTTTAAAGATCTGATACTCTTCCGTATCCTTCTTGATCTCCGGTGTTTCCGAAGCACCGTTTGCCAGGATCACGACCATATCGCAGACGGATGTGTCGCCATCTACGGAAACACGGTTATATGTATCTTTTACATTATCCGAAATCATGGACTGAAGGACGTCCTGGGAGATCGTGGCATCTGTGGTAAATACACTGATCATGGTAGCCAGGTTCGGATGGATCATACCGGAACCCTTAGCAATTGCCGAGATTGTGATTTCTTTTCCGAAAAGGCTGACAGTCGCCGCTACTTCCTTGGGCTGGGTGTCTGTCGTCATAATGGCTCTTTCGGCAAGGTGACCGCATTCTTCGGAAGAAGAAGCATTCTTGACCAGATCCGGAATAGCTGAAGTCAGCTTATCCAGCGGAAGACGGGAACCGATCACGCCGGTGGAAGCGGTCAGGATCTCATCTGCTGTGACGCCGAAAGCTTCAGCAACAGAAGCTGCCATGGCGGTCGCATCGTTTTCGCCTTCTGTACCGACACAGGCATTTGCATTTCCACTATTAATAACAATTCCGCGAACAGTATCACGGGAGCGGATCAGGGAAATAGAACGGGTCAGGGAATGACCCTTTACCAGATTTGAAGTATACACACCCGCGACATGAGCCGGCCGGTCAGAACCGATAAATGCCAGATCCGGGTTACCATTGGGCTTTAATCCGGCATGAACGCCATTGGCCACAAAGCCCTGGGGAAGGGTGATATATGCGTTTTCAATATCCATGGAACATACCTCAATTTTCATAATGTAGGGACATTATACACCAAGTTGAAAATTAATGCTTGACATTTTGGCATAGAAAACATTATAATTTCGAAGTGCCTTTTGGGAGAAACTTGGTGGGATTAGCTCAGTTGGTTAGAGCGCTTGTTTGTGGCACAAGAGGTCATGGGTTCGACTCCCATATCCCACCCCACTTTTTCTTTAAGGGGAAGATACTGGGGTATAGCCAAGCGGTAAGGCACGGGACTTTGACTCCCGCATTCGTAGGTCCGAATCCTGCTACCCCAGCCATATGGTTCACTAGCTCAGTCGGTAGAGCACTTGACTTTTAATCAAGGGGTCTGGAGTTCGAGCCTCCAGTGAGCCACCACATGAATCAATCAGCCATCTTCGTCTCGAAGATGGCTTTTATATTTATGAAAATCGATGTATTTTCCCCTGAAAACTTGTATATATGGCAAACTGTGATATTCTTGTAACGTTCGTTACATATTGATTTGCTACGATATTATCGAATACTTGTAGAAAAAGGAAAGTGAAAATGAACGAAAGGATCAGAAGAAACACAAAGAAACTGGCGTGGCGTGCATGTGCGGCGTCGGTGGCCATGATCTGCCTTTTCGGAACTTCGGCCTCAAGGTCCGAAAACCTTGCTTTTTCCTATTCTTCACTCCCTTACTCACAAAAAGCAGAAGACGGGTTTAATGCGACGATCGTCGTTGCCTCTGCCAATATCCGTGATAATCCAGGTACAGTCAATACGACAGTTACCTGGGTCCTTTATAACGGTGAACGTGTCACAGCGAAGGATGTTGTGACATTGGACAGTGATCCAAGTGGAAGCAAGACCTGGTGCCATATCGAGTTTAAGGATGCCGGCGGCGGCGTACATGAAGGATATATCGTAGACAGTTTTCTCGTAAAAGACGATACTCTCGTTGAAGATACCGCATTCGAAGAAGAAATTGCCGAGTTCCCGGAAAGCTATAAGATCTATCTCCGGGATCTGCACCGGATCCATCCGAACTGGCATTTCCGTCCGGCTTTTGTAGGACGTGATTTTCAGGAAGCGGTAGACCGTGAATCGAGACTTGGCGTAAGCCTTATTGAGAATTATGTTAACGATGCATGGAAATCCATTGCAGAAGGTGCATATGACTGGGAAACCGGTGAATATGTCGTATATGACGGTAAACTCTGGGTCAATGCCTCAAGGGAAGTGATCATGCACTACCTGGATCCGAGAAACGGTCTGAGTGAACAGAATATCTTCCAGTTCCTGGAACTGGGATATCATGCTGATTATCAGAAGGAAGAGTATGTTCAGGAACTTCTGAAAGGCAGCTTTATGGAATGGGGAACCATTGAGAATCCCGGCTATGATGACGATCAGCTTATGTCCTATGCCGAGATCTTTATGCTGGCGGCCAGACAGAGTAATGCCAATCCGGTATTCCTGGCGGCAAAGGTCCTTCAGGAAGTATCAGCGCAGGGCAGCGGTTCCACAAGTGGTGATTACTATTCTGATTACTTTAAGCGTCAGTATACGAGTCTTTATAACTTCTATAACATCGGTGCCTCTTCGAGCCCGGATCCGGTTGCACTGGGCCTGGCACTGGCCCGTGACGGCCGTGATGCCGATTTTAACGCAAAATATGATCTTCCCTGGGATAATCAGGTAAAAGCACTGGTCGGCGGCAGTAAGTTCATTGCCAATGCCTATATCAATATCGGGCAGAATACGACGTATTTCATGAAGTTTAACGTCACGCCCAGTGATCCGTCGCAGTTTGGTAACCATCAGTATATGACCAATATCGAAGGTGCCTACGGAGAGGGAAGAAAGATGTATAAGGCCTATTCCCGGGCAGGAATCCTGGGACAGGATCTGCTCTTTACGATACCGGTCTATGACAACATGCCGTCCAAGCCATGTGCCATGCCGGCTGAAAACGGCAACCCGAATGCATACCTGAAGTCTTTGAACGTAGGTGGAAATGTACTGACACCGGATTTTGATCCGTTTAATTGTCAGGAGTATTCTCTGGTCGTTCCTGCTTCCTGTAAGGTCCTGCATATCGATGCCGAACCGGCCTCTGATAAAGCAACTGTTTCCGGAACCGGAGATGTGGAAATCGGATCCGGTATCAATACGATCGAAATTCTTGTCCGTGCGGAAAACGGCTCGTCAAAGCTGTATACTATTACGGTGGCAAGAAATGCGGACGCCTACGAGAGTTACTTTACCACCGATATCACTTATGCTGATGACTTCTTCGGCGGAGTCGCCCCTGATACGACGGTTGCGGAACTGAAGTCCAGGCTGGAAATGAAGGAAGGATATACGCTGAATTACTTCAACATGAATGCAGAGGAGAAAGGTGAGGAGGACCGGGTTGCTTCCGGTGACCTGATCCAGATCCTGGATGCGGATGGAAACGAAGTGTATATTGGTACGATCTTTATCCGCGGTGACGCCAACGGCGATGGAAAGATCAGCTCGGCTGACCTGACCTTGATCGCAAGGTACATCATGGATGAAGGTTCGCTGTCCGGCGCCGGTCAAATGGCTGCGGATGCCAACGGAGACGGAAAGATCAGTTCGGCTGATCTGACGAAGATCTCGAAATACATCCTCGATGAAGGGGATATCTCACAATAAGAATCGATCCTTTTGGACCGGTGAAGGAAAAGAGGAAAAAAGATGAACAATGTAATCAGCAGAAAAATCCGGATGATTGCCGGCAGAAGTGTGGCTTTCCTTGCTTCCGCGGCTGTTCTCATGGGCATGCTGCATATGGGCCAGGTCCGGGCGGATGCTTCAGCCAGCCTTTCCAAGAGCGGATCGGCTGAAGTCGGTAAGACCATTAAGATCAATGTCCGTGTCGGCGGCGACGGTCCGTTCGGCGGATACGACGGATCGGTCAGTGTAGATGGCGAGTATCTGGAAGTCGTCAGTATTGGTGCCGGAAACTACGGAACAGCAAATTTCAGCAGTTCTTCCAGAAAGTTCCTGGATTATAACTGTAATATTCCGTCTGATTCCACGGTGGTCGTTATCGAATGTAAGTGCCTGAAAGAAGGTTCCACCACGGTGTCGGTCAGCATGGAAGTGTCCGACCTGGAAGGTACGGCCAGCTACAGCACCGGTGCTTCTGCCGATATTTCGATTTCCGCGCCGGTTGTCCTTTCCGGTAATAACTACCTGAGCAGCCTTTCGGTGGCTCCGGGTTCTCTGAGTCCTTCCTTTTCCAAAGATACGCAGAGCTACCGGGTGAAAGTCAGTGAAGATACATCTTCCATTGCCGTTTCTGCAACTCCGGAACATGGTTCTGCCAAGGTTTCCCTTAATGGTGTACAGAAGGATCTGCAGAAGGGCGACAACACGGTAAAGGTTACCGTTACTGCCGAAAACGGTGATACACGTACATATAAGATCGTCGTTACCCGTGGTACTCCGACTCCGACTCCGGAACCGTATCCGCTGGTAGTCACAGATGGTATCAGCTATACCATTCTGGAACCGGGTTCTCTGGAAAATGTTCCTTCAGGATTCTCCTGGTCGGAAACCACCTATAACAATAAAACCGTTCCGTGTCTGGTTGGCCCGGACGGCACGCTTCTGATGTGGCTCCTTTCTGATTCCGGAAACGGCCTTTACCGTTATGACCTGACATCTCAGACAGTCAGCCCCTGCTATGATTTTTCGGAAGATGCCAGAACTATGATCTTCCTTCCGTTCCCGGCGGATTTCGCCGCTCCGAATGGATTTGAACTTTCCACGATCACATATAATGAGCACGAAGTGCAGGCTTATCGAAACCCGACAATGGAAGGCCAGCCGGTCCTTGTATATATGCTGGACGGGGAAGGCCATGAAGGTGTGTATTATCTGGATGAGCAGACAGGTATGATCATTCCGTTCCGTGGTGATCTTAATGAGCTGATCGCAACTCCGACACCATCTCCGACGCCGACACCATCCCCGACGCCGTCTCCGACACCGGTCATTACGCTGTCTCCTACGGCGACACCGGTACCGGAAAGTTCCGGATCTGTGAATGGATTCCTGATCTCGACTATTGCACTTGGTGTGCTTTCTGTCGGTCTTCTGGCAGCACTTGCGGTTCTTCTGGTCCGTCGTCAGAAAGAAAATGCGGACATGGCCGATGAACAGTACGAAGCAGAGCCGGATGAGAATGTTTCCGAAAATGATGATGAAACGGAAGATTCCGATGAAGAGAATAATTCGGATCACTACTATCAGTTCGGCGATGAAGAAGCGCCGCATCGTCCGGGTGCCAAGCGTGCCGGTGAGGACGTAGAAGAAGCAGTTCCTGATTTCCCGGAATTCCCGGAAAAGAAAGAAACAGCGGATCCGAAGCCGGAAACCATTCTGGCCCCGCTGATCAACGTGGTAGATAACGAAGAGAATTCGGATGAGGAGATCTCCGATGTTTCTGACGAGATCGGAAAACTCGAAAAGACTTCCGAGGATATGGACCGGATCGAAGGCGAAGATTATCCGAAGCTGGAAAGCCCGGATAAAGAGTCTTCCGACGAAACTTCGGATGAGACTTCAAGTGAAGACGAAACTGAAGAGAAGAATGAGTCTGAGTCAGATGATTCTTCTTCTGAGGACAATGATCCGGATTCGGATAAAGATGAAAATGGAGACGAGGATGGCGAGATTTGAGATCGTCACCCCACTTAAAGGGGCAGTACTTACGGTTCAGACGAAAAGGCTGCTCCTTTCCGTCTTTAAGCCGAGCGCGGCAAAGGAAGTGACCGACTATCTTGTCAGAAACCGCGCTTACCATAAGCCGTTTCAGCAGGTGCACAGCAACCGGTATTTTACCGTAAGTGAACAGAGAGATTATCTCCGGTCAGATCTTCGGCAGTACCAGAACAATACTCAGGTGGGATTCTGGATCAGTAAGCTGGAGGATCCATACCGGATCATCGGGCGGCTTTCCTTTTACGGCATGATGGGAGGATGTATGAATTCCACCTTTGTGGGATATCATCTGGATGAAAAAGAAGTAGGAAACGGGTATATGAGCGAAGCACTTCTGGCCGGATGTGATTTCATGTTCAAGTATTACCGTCTTCACCGTATCCAGGCAGATGTGATGCCGACAAATGAAAGATCATTACATTGTGTCGAGCGCTGCGGTTTTACGAAGATGGGTTATAACCTGAAATATATGGCCATTGACGGCAGTTATAAGGATCATGTGATGTTTGTAAAACTCAATTCTGAAGTCGAAACGTAATCTGTTTGTAAAAATCATTTGCAATAATTTACAAAGAATGGTGTACTATTAAATTAGGTGTTTTGAATTGTATGGTGAAGGAGCGTGTAGTATGAAACGATCTTCTTTAAAGATAAAAACTATTGCTGTGGCGCTTGCCATGGGTATGATCCTTTCTGCCTCTGCTTGTGGCAAGAAGAAGGAAGAAGAGACGACCACATCGGAGGAGACCACAACGGAGACCACTCCGATGGTAACGGTTCCTACTACTGAGGCAACCACAACCTTGATGGAATATGGTTCGACACTTGCTCCGAATGATCAGAGCGTTTCCTGGACGGAAGAGACCATGGAACCGAAGGTCATGTATGTAAACATTACTTCTGGTTATCTGAAAGTCAGAAAGGGACCAGGAACGGATTATGAGCAGGTGGGAAGCCTGACTGCCAATATGCAGGTCATCGTCGTTGCCAAGACAGATACCAACTGGTATAAGACCCAGGACGGTTTCTATGTTTCCGGTGATTATCTGTCACTGACACAGGGCGGCTGATCAGTACCGTTTTCCCTTAGTTTCAACTCTTTTTACCAAAGTTCATTTTGGTACTAGACAATCCTGCTTTCGTGTAGTACTATATCTAGGCAAGTTTTGCAAATGGTATTCGCGATTGCATTACGCGGGTGTAGTTCAATGGTAGAACTTCAGCCTTCCAAGCTGACCACGTGGGTTCGATTCCCATCACCCGCTCCATGAATGACGACCTATATGGTCGTCATTCTTACAACGTGGGTCCATAGCTCAGCTGGATAGAGCAACAGCCTTCTAAGCTGTGGGCCGGAGGTTCGAATCCCCCTGGGCTCACCAACAAAATGACCATCTTCCCGTTTTTTCGGAGAGATGGTTTTTTTGTGGAAAGGAAAAGGCCGGAAAAATCGACAAATTCGGCAAATTTAGTGGAAATTCGAACGCGTCACCACATTATGTTGTGGTATAATTGATTGAATTATACGTTTGTGAGGAGACAACTATGCCAGGCAAGTCAAATTACGGAAATGATACCATTACTTCCCTTAAGGGTGCGGACCGTGTCCGTAAACGTCCGGGTGTCATCTTTGGTTCCGATGGTCTGGAAGGATGCGAGCATTCTTTCTTCGAGATCCTCAGTAACTCGATCGATGAGGCCAGAGAGGGATATGGTGACAAGATCGAGGTGGTCCGTTATAAAGATGGATCCATTTCTGTTGAAGACTTCGGCCGTGGCATTCCGCTGGACTATAACACCAAAGAGCAGCGTTTTAACTGGGAACTGGTATACTGTGAGCTTTATGCCGGCGGTAAGTATAACAACGATACTGGTGAGAGCTATGAGTTCAGTCTTGGACTGAATGGTCTTGGTGCCTGTGCGACCCAGTACTCTTCCGAGTATTTTGATGTTACGGTATTCCGTGACGGATTCAAATATAACCTGCATTTTGAAAAGGGTGAGAATATCGGCGGTCTTTTTAAAGAGCCGACTCGCTTTAAGCGTACCGGCACGATCCAGAAATGGAAGCCGGACCGGGAAGTATTTACGGATATTGCCATCCCGCTGGAGTCTTTCCTGCAGATCTTAAAGCGTCAGGCTGTGGTAAACAGCGGCGTGACCTTTGTTCTGAAGGATGAAGAGAGTGGTGAGGAGTATACCTTCTGTTATCCTTCCGGTATCGAAGGGTATGTGGCCGAGTTCAGCGGTGAGAAAGGTCTTTCCATGCCGGCTTCCTTTGACGGCATGGGCAGAGGTAAAGACCGTGCGGATAAGCCTGAATATAAGGTGAAATGCCAGGTGGCATTCTGCTTTAATAACGAAGTCAATGTTCTGGAGTATTACCATAACTCCAGTTTCCTCGAGCATGGCGGTGCTCCGGATAAGGCGGTGAGAAGTGCATTTACCGCAGAAATCGATAAACAGATCCGCGCCCGTGATAAGTATAAGGCCAATGAGAGCAAGATCGTTTTCCAGGATATTGCCGACAGCCTGATCCTCGTGACCAGTTCTTTCTCGACACAGACCAGTTACGAGAACCAGACAAAGAAAGCGATCACCAACAAGTTCATTCAGGACTTTATGGCAGACCTGATCCGGCAGAAACTGGAGATCTGGTTTATTGAGAATAAGCCTGAAGGCGACCGTGTCGTCGAGCAGATCCTGATCAATAAGCGGTCCCGTGAGAATGCGGAAAAGACACGTCTGAACGTCAAGAAGAAGCTCATGGGCAGCATTGACATTAATAACCGCGTCAAGAAATTCGTCGACTGCAGAACCAAGGATGTGGAGCAAAGAGAATTGTACATCGTAGAGGGTGATTCCGCTTTGGGTTCCTGTAAGATGGGAAGAGATGCCGAGTTCCAGGCGATCATGCCGGTAAGAGGTAAGATCCTGAACTGCTTAAAGGCTGATTATTCCACGATCTTTAAGAGCGAGATCATTACGGATCTTGTGAAGGTCCTTGGCTGCGGTGTGGAGATCCAGACCAAGCACAATAAGGACCTGTCATCTTTCGACCTTTCGCTTCTACGCTGGAATAAGATCATCATCTGTACCGATGCCGACGTCGACGGTTTCCATATCCGTACCTTGATCCTGGCAATGATCTTCCGGCTGATGCCGACTTTGATCCAGGAAGGCAAAGTCTTTATCGCGGAATCGCCGCTTTTTGAGATCACTTACAGAAATAAGGGTGAAGAAAAGACGATGTTCGCCTATAACGAAAAAGAAAAGACGGAGATACTTCAGAAGTATCCGCCTGAGAAATGCACACTTCAGCGTTCTAAGGGACTTGGTGAGAATGAGCCGGAAATGATGTGGGAGACCACCATGAATCCGGTTACCCGCCGTCTTATTAAGGTCGTTCCGGGTGATGAGAAGGCGACGATGGAGACGTTTGAACTTCTTCTCGGTGATAACCTGGCCGGAAGAAAAGAACATATCGAGCGTGACGGACATCTGTATCTGGAAATGCTGGATGTAGACTGATAGAAGTGAATTTGGAAAGTAAATAGAGATTAAAGGAAGAAACCATGGCAAGAAAGAGTCAAAAGAATGCAGAATCGGAATCCCCGGAGAAGAATTCCCTGAAGACCCAGTCTCAGGGATTACCGCCGTCTCCGCCGACCCTTCAGGATATTAACGATACATTGGAGACGAACTTCATGCCCTATGCCATGAGCATTATCGTTTCCCGTGCGATCCCGGAGATCGACGGATTTAAGCCGTCTCACAGAAAACTCCTTTACACGATGTATAAGATGGGTCTTCTGACCGGAAACCGTACCAAGTCCAGTAACGTCGTCGGACAGACCATGAAACTGAATCCACATGGTGATATGGCTATCTACGAGACCATGGTGCGTCTTGCCCGTGGTAACGGTTCGCTTTTGCATCCTTATGTGGATTCCAAGGGTAACTTCGGTAAGCAGTATTCCCGTGATATGCAGTATGCGGCACCGAGATATACGGAAGTCCGTCTGGAGAAGATCTGTGAGGAACTGTTCCGGGGACTTGATAAGAATGCCGTTGATTTTACCGATAACTACGACGGCACAATGAAAGAACCGGTGCTTTTGCCGGCGACTTTCCCATCGATCCTTGTCAATGCCAATCAGGGTATTGCTGCCGGTATGGCTTCCAATATCTGTTCGTTTAATATCCGCGAAGTCTGTGAAGCGACTATCGCCTATATGAAGGATCCGGCCACGGACCTGCTGTCCATTATGCCGGCGCCGGATTTTCCGGGTGGAGGTCTGATCCTTTACGATGAAAATGCGATGCGGAATATCTATGAGTCCGGCCGTGGACCGGTCCGTATCCGTTCGAAATATTTTGCCGATAAGGCCCATAACCTGATAGAGGTTACCGAGATCCCGTATACCACGACTGCGGAAGCGATCATTGATGAGATCACTGAACTGGTCAAGAGCGGTAAGGTCAAGGAGATCAACGATATCCGTGATGAGACCGACCTGGATGGCCTTAAGATCTGTATCGAGTGTAAGCGTGGTACCGATATGGATGCACTGATGACGAAGCTCTTCCGTTTCACGAAACTGGAAGATGTGTTCTCCTGTAACTTCAACGTGCTTATTAACGGCACCCCTCGTGTTCTCGGCGTAAGTGCACTTTTGGCGGAATGGGTCGTCTGGAGACGGACATGTCAGAAGCGGGAAGTAGTCTATGAAATGGACAAGAAGAAGGATAAGCTCCATCTCCTCGATGGTTTGGCCAAGATCCTTCTGGATATTGATAAAGCGATTTCCATTATCCGTAACACGGAACTGGAAGCCGATGTTATCCCGAACCTCATGAAAGGCTTTGATATCGACAGTCTGCAGGCTGAATATGTGGCAGAGATCAAGCTCCGCAACATCAACCGCCAGTATATTCTGAACCGCACGGCGGACCGGGAAAACCTCAGTAAAGAGATCAAGGATCTGGAGGATATCCTGAAAAAGCCGGAGCGTCTGGATGCACTGATCATCAAGGCACTGGAGAATGCGGCCAAGAAGTACGGACAAGAACGCCGTTCAGAGCTTTTGAAGGCGGAAGAGGCGGCAACCTTTAATGATTCGAACATGATCGAGGATTACCGTCTGAAGCTGTTCTTATCCAACCATGGCTATATCAAGAAGATCGCACTGACGTCTCTTCGTAATGCCGGTGACCTGAAGATCAAGGAAGACGATGAGATCATGATGGAACTGGAAGGCACGAATAAGTCCGAGATCCTGTTCTTCTCCGATAAATGCAACTGCTATAAGGTGAAGGGCTTTGAACTGCCGGACACCAAGCCTTCCGAGTATGGCGGATATCTGCCGAACCTCCTGTCAATGGAGGAGGGCGAGCGGATCATCTTCATGCATATCGCCGATGATTTTACGGGAAATGCACTGTTCTCCTTTGCCAACGGTAAGATCTCGAAGATCCCGATGTCGGCCTACGAGACCAAGCAGAACCGTAAGAAGCTGATCAAGGCATACAGCGATCTGTCTCCGATCGTCTCGATCCATTACCTGACCGAAGACGTGACCATGGCGGCTTTCTCGAATCTCCGAAAAGCCATTGTCTTTGATACTTCGCTGATTCCTCTGAAGACCACCCGTTCTTCCCAGGGCGTACAGGTCCTGACAAGTAAGCGCGGAAGCGTTATGACGGAAGTGAAGCCTTTGGACCAGACCGGATTTACGGATCCGGAATATTACCGTGTCAGAAGACTTCCGGCTATCGGCTATTATCTTAAGGAAGAAACCATTGAAAGCAGACAGTTAACTCTGGGAGATCTGTAAGAAAAATGATGGAGTTTGGCGGAAATAAAGTCTCGGTGGATAAGCCCCGTTCTTTAGGAATGTGGGTCCTGATCGGTCTTTCTATCCTGAGCCTGATCGTCATGCTCTCCCTCATTATCTATGTCGGAAAAGACAGCAGAAGACTTGCCGGTGTCATGCCGGAATTTGAAGAGGCGCTGGAAAAGAAAGACTATGCCAAAGCCCTCTCCATGTACCGGAAGATGAATGACATCATCATTAACAGAGATCCCGGCGACGACAGTGACTTTACCGGAGAATACGAGATCCTGACGCAGATGGAAGCGCAGGTGAATGAACGTGTTACCCGTATCGAGGAAAAAATCCGGAATGAACGGTATATCCCGACGTCAGATGACATTGCCTTTTTGGAAGGCTTAAGTGAGCTGACCGGCGCACGTATGACTGTGTGGCTGACGGATCTTTGTAAGGAATTCCTTCTGGGAACTATTGAAAAACCGACTCTGATCTTTATTTTTGAGCAGCTTGAGAATCTTACGAACCTTCAGGCTGCGATCAGACCGCTTCGGACGGAGATCGATGAGATCGAGCTTTCCCGTGGTGATGTTCAAAGTGCCGAGACCTTATTTGCGAACCAGGATTATATTGAGGCCGTTGAGTACTACGAGTATGTGCAAGAACATTCCACCGGATTCGTGCAGGATTTCGTCAAGGGAAGACTGGAGAACTGTAAACAGGAAATGTACCGCCCCATGATGGAAAAGGCGGACCATATGCTGGCGAATTTCCAGTACTACTCCGCGGAAGAACTGCTTTCTGACCTGGCCCGTATCTTTCCGGATGATCAGATCATCCAGTCTAACCTCTATGTGGCCACGTCCAATACATCCCCTGTTACGAACTATCAGGGAGTTGTCGAAGTCGTATGTGTAAAACCGCTGATCGTCGATACCAAAGTGGCTTTCGAGACGAATTATGTTGCTTCGACGGATTCTTATTATCTGACCACGTCTGAATTCCGGGCGATCCTGGAGAGCCTTTATGAGAAGAATTACTGCCTGATCGATCCGTCATCCATGGCTGACCTTGACAATCCTACATTCCTGAATATCCGTGATGTTGTGATCCCGGAAGGAAAGAAGCCGCTTGTCATCGTTCTTGAGGACTTGAGCTATACCGCGAATCT
>CADBGD010000029.1:17810-38199 GCA_902794115.1 Oscillospiraceae bacterium | reverse complement strand
GCCTGGTGGGAAAAAAGTCCGGCGAAGCCGCGCTGATGCAGCGGCAGCTGACCGAGCAGAAACGAAGTCTGATATTGATCCTGGATAAGAATTCGCTGGGTTTGATTTCTTTTTCTGTGATCGTTGGTGCGATCCTTCATTCCCTGATGAGAAAAGGAATGTATCCGGTGATCATGCAGATCATCGGACTGGCGGTTCTTTGCTATGCTATGCTGTTTGCGATCCCCATGGGACGCTTTGTGGAAGAACTGAAAAAACCGTTCATCTTCCTGATGCCGGGAACTCCGGTCCGGAAACTTTTCTATGCTTCTTCGGCCTCGGTGGCCAAGGCCTTCCTGGAAGGACTTTTCTCCATGGTGATCATCACTTTCTTTGCCAATCTCAATCCGGTCTTTATCCTGTGCGGCACCGCCTTTTATACTTCGGCGGCACTTCTGTTCTGTGCCGCATACCTTGCGTCGATCCGGGTCATCGGGCTTACGAATTCAAAGTATTCCCACACTGTTCTTTCCTTCGCGATCCTGTCCGCCGTGTTTCTGTTTGAGATCTCGGTCGGTGCCAGACTTGGCGCAAGACTGTATGCGGTTTCCGAATTCATGTTCCCTCTGGTCTTTGTGGTCATGGCTGCATTTAACGCACTCTTTTCGCTCGTGTTCTTTTACAGCGCCCGAAGCATTCTCCAGTACCGTGACTGATCGACAGAATTGCCTTCTTACGTAGATGGGACGAAAAATCTGTGCAAAGTGACGAACTAGTAACCTTGTTCCATAAAGCGTTGCGTATAATTAGTATCAGGTAGCTGGGTCATTTGGAGAACCAGGTAAGTGGAACACAATGGAGGAATAGGGAATGAAAAGATACATACGTCCGCTGATCGCGGGAATTCTGGCAGTGTCGATGGTACTGCCCCTTTGCGCATGTAAGAAAAAGAGCGGCAAGAAATCCCAAAAAGTCTCGGAAAACGATCCGTATTTCAATGTAGAAGAACATGAGATCAAACTGGATCTGGATGCGGATAAAAAGGTCGAGTACCAGAGTCTGAACAATCCGAAGATCATCGGCAATTCAATCGTGGCATCCTATGATATCAACTATGAGGTGCCGAAGGAACTGCTGCAGGAACTGGAAGAGATGTATTCCGATATGAATAATATGCCGAGCCCGGAGGAAATGGAGGCTTACACTGAAAAAATGCAGGCTTACTATGTCAGTGGCCTTGCACTTTTTAATCTTCAGGGAGAACTGGTTTCCAAGATCGATACGGAGATGACGGAAAGCGTTATGCAGCTCCGGGATGACGGAAACGGAAACATCCTGGTCCTTATGGAACGGTATGACCCGGAAGACTATATGGCCAAGCCCAAGCTTTATCTGGTCACCTTTTCTCCGGAAGGCGAAAGGATCGGAGAGGCAGAGCTGAAACTCGAGCGGAGTGAAGATGACTATTTCTGGATTGAGAATATGGAGGTCCTGAAAGACGGACGGATCCTCTTGATCGCCTATCAGAAAATGTTCCTTGCTGATAAGCAGGGCAATATAAAAGGAGAGATCGAAACGGATGGTGAGGGCGGAAATGTGATCTCGGTCGGAGATGACTATTACTATCAGAGCTACTCCTACGAATCAGATCAAAGCAAGACCTATCTCCAGAAGATCAGTATGGATCCTTTTGAACTTGAAAAGGAAAAGAAAGAAACGAAGATTCAAAACTGGTATTCAAGCTGCAATTCGAACGGAAAGTTCTATATGCTCGGCAGTAACGGTATTATGGTGATGGAGCCGCTTTCCGATAAATCGGAAGAGTATATGAACTGGGACAGCACAGATGTGAACTACGTCAATCTTATGTATAACTCCAATTTCGAGATCCTTTCCGATGATGAAATGATCTTTGTCTGGGAGAAATGGTATCAGGCGGATAATGGCGATTGGACTTCGAGCACATATGTAGACCGATTCACCAGAGCAGAAAAGAACCCGAATGCCGGTAAGACATATATTGAGATGGGCACTTTCGGTATGCCGAACTCGGACTTCGTGGATTATGTAGTGGAATATAATAAGACAGAAGGCAACAAAGCCAGAATGCGGATCTATGACTATTCCGAAGGTGTCGACTATAGTGACGGCGGTGACAAGGGCCTGGCAGAAATGTCGGACAAGGTCTATCTGGACCTTCTGGGTGGAGCCGGCCCGGATATCCTTTTGAATTTCTCCGGATTCAGTCAGTTTAACAATGAAGAAATACTGGTCGACCTGAATACCTATATCGATGGCAGCAACGGATTGAACCGGGACGAGTATTTCGATAACATCTTCCGCGCATTTGAAACGAAGGGAAAGATGTTTCAGATCCCGATCTGCGTAGATATCCAGGGGCTTCTGGGAAATAAAGACCTGATCGGCGAAAGAACCGGCTGGACCTATTCCGAGTTTACTCAGATCGTGGAGGGATTTGATGAGAATGTATCTGTCTTTGAAGATATGCTCCATGAAACGCTTCTGGAAAAACTTCTTTCTCATGCAATGGCAAATCTGATCGACTATTCGAAAAAAGAAGTCTTTTTTGATGGCGATGAATTTAAGCAGATCCTGCAGATCGCAAAAAAATACGGCGTGGATAAGATGCCGGAAGAATATGGTGATGGTGGTTCTTACGAGGTCTATGGCGACGGTATGATGATGGAACCGATGGGGCCGGAGAATTCGGCTCAAGACAGAATGAATGAAGGAATGCTGGCACTGATGGACACATATGTTTATGATATCCGCATGTATGCCGAGAATACTTCGATCTGCAACGGCAAATGCATCTATGTCGGCATGCCGTCTCCGGATGGTACAGGCGTTTCCGCCGCGCCGATGATGACCCTTGCGATCTCTGCCGCTTCCAATAACAAGGAAGAAGCATGGGATTTCATCTGCCGGCTTTATGATGAGGAATCCCAGTATAAGTACACCCGCTCTATGAACTCCGTTGCACTTAACCGGAAGGCCTTTGACCGGATCAATGAAGATGTGATCAAGGAATGCGAAAATCAGCTTAAGGAGTATGAAGAGTATGCAGCGCAGTATGGCGAGGACGAGATGTGGAGAAATAGCATTCCGGAAATCACCGATGCGCATAAGGAAGGATTTAAGAAACTGGTGGAAAGCATCAGCACGATCACTGCCAACGACATGGCCGTATTGAGCATCATTAAAGAAGAAGCGGCCGCATATTTCTCCGGTCAGCAGGACATGGATACGGTCTGCAAAAACATCCAGAACCGTACGGCAAATATCGTTCGGGAAAGATAAAAAGATTCTTTTTCCGGGAAACGAAAAAATACTGTAACAAATGTTTTTTGAAAGAAATGTCAGGAATGACATTTCTTTCATTTTTATAGGAAAAACTCTCCCTATAATAAAACCGAAACGAGAACGTTGGAGGTAATTACTTATGAAGAAAATCGTCAGGAGTGTTTTGGCATTGACGCTGACCACGGCCATGATCTTTTCTGTTGCCGGATGTAAAAAGAAGTCCGGAAAGAACGGTTCAGGATCGGGCAATTCGTCATCGTCTGATGCTTACCAGAGAGAAGTAAAGGAAGATGATCCGTACTTCGAGGTGTCCGAGGCGAAAGTGGAATTGAAAGTGGCGGCAGACCCGAATAAGAAAGTTCAGTACCAGAATATCTGGGATCCGGTCTTTGTCGGAGACAATCTGTTCTTCACGTATTCAGTCGAATATGAAATGCCGCAGGATCTTATGGCGGAAATGGAAAAGCTCTATTCCTCAGATGTCATCGATGAAGAAAAGTATACGGAATTGATGGATAAGATGAGTGAGTACCATAAGAGTGGTGCGATGCTTCTTGATCCGAACGGAAATGTCATCAAAGAGATGGAAGGAAGCGGGGAGCAGAATATTATTTCCGCATGTGCGGCTTCGGATGGAAATATCTATACTATTTCTACCGGTACTCCTGATCCGGGAACGTGCCTGGGTGCATTGGTGATGACCCGGATGGACAGTAAAGGAGAAAATGCGGAGACGATAAATCTGGATCCGGATATTCAGGATGTCTGGGATGCAAGAATTATTCCGCTCGAAGACGGAAGTCTTCTTATGCCGTCATGGGGAACGATCTACAAGATCAGTAAGGATGGTAAGCTCCTTGGCAATAAAGCGATCGAGGATTTTTCCGGGCGAATCCTGAAATATGATGGAAAATATTATGTTCTCCAGACCAAGTATAATGAGCAGACCTATGAACAGAAAATGACGGTTCAGGAACTCAATGTTTCGGATCTTTCTTTGGTAGGAAAACCCATCGATGCCTCCTATACGGTGGATGTGACGATGCAGGGAGACGATGGCCTTTACTATATAAATCAGGATGGCATACAGAAGTACAACCTGTTAGACGGTACCTCCGAGACGGTCCTGAATTGGAATAATACAGATGTGAACCCGAACAATTTAAGCACGAATGTCTGCCATATCAAGTCTGATGATGAGATCTTCATGTGGAAGAGTAAGTACACCGTGAATGATAAGTGGGAAACAGAGTCTGTCGAAAATGCGATCGTAAAACTGTCCCGTTGCGAAAAGAATCCGCATGCCGGAAAGACGATCATCAATTTGGGTACGATGGAGTATATCGATGATAAGATCCAGGAATATATTCTCGAGTACAACAAGGATCCGAATAATAAGTCGCGTATCTATACCCGCTGCTATGTGGACTACCTGAATGTGACTGACTCCGAGAAAAGTGAGGCAGAAGCGTGTGACAAGGTCTATCTGGATATGCTTTCCGGTGATGGCCCGGATATCCTTTTAAACTTCTCAACGTATAGTCAGTTCTATACGGAAGACGTGCTTTTGGATCTGAATAAAATGATCGATGGAGAAAACGGGTTTAATCGGGACGAGTATTTTGATAACGTACTGCGTGCATTCGAATATAACGGAAAACTTTTCAGTATCCCGGTGTCTGTGATGGTTACCGGATATCTGGCCAATGCGGATGTGGTCGGAAATCGTGAGAACTGGACATATGATGAATTCCTTCAGGTGACTTCGAAGATTCCGGACAAGATGTCTGTATTCTTAGATACAGGCTGTGAGACTGTTCTGAAAGAACTTCTGAGTGTTTCCGGCTCTGCTTTTATCGATTACGAAAAGAAAGAGACCTATTTTGATGGAGAAGATTTCAAGAAGATCCTTGAGATCGCAAAAAAATACGGAGATCCGAATATCCATCCCAATGCCCCGGGAAGGGAAATGGAATATCATGATCCGGAAGAGATGTTTGAGAATGATCTTCTGATGATGACAAATGCATGGCTCTGGGGTATTGATGAATATGCCCGTCTGATGAATATGAGAGGCGGAAAAGTGAAACTGATAGGTGCTCCTTCTGTAAATGGTGGCGGACTGACCGGATATAGCCGTATGGATCTGGCGATTTCGGCGACATCTTCCCATCAGCAGGAAGCCTGGGATTTTATCCGGTTCCTGTTTACGGAAGAGCAGCAGTTGAATTTCTCGAAGGATTCTTCCGGTATGCCACTGTCCCGTCTGGCTTTTTCTAAAAAAATGGATCAGGAATACGAGAATTTCCAGAACTATAAGAAAGAACTGGAGGGAGAAACGTCTTCAGCTGCCTCCCCTGCATATTGCTATGGCGAGATCGACTATGATGTGACGCCGGAAATGAAGGAAGAGATGGTCACAATTATGGAAAAGATTTCCAATGTATATAGTTTCGACTCTCGTGTGGAAGCCATTATCAATGAAGAAGTGGCGGCCTATTTCCAGAACCAGAGATCGGCGGAAGATGTCTGCAAGAACATTCAGAACCGCGCCAAGCAGCTGGTTCAGGAGAGATGATCTTTTGTCCTTTCCGGATGGCTTTTCCAAAGTGACATTTCTGTCACTTTACGGTCACTTGATAGTCATTCCGGAATGCGACAATGAAAATGTCGAAAGGGAGAAACACCTCATACCCAATCTCCCCGACGATAGAATGATGGAACCTTTACTATCTTCTATTTACTTTCATACCCCGGGAGCGAGGATCACCCCCCCTCGCTCCCACCCCTCCTCTTACAAGAGAAATCAACAAAAAAACGATACAGTATGATAGAATGAATTCGATCTTACTGCGATGATAAATGCAAAGGACACTACATGGCCACACACGAGTATAATCCGGAAGAAGTGAGAAAGAGAAGACTGCGCGGAAGGAGAAAGAAGAATCTCCGCGAGTGGCTCGTTTTCACCGGATATCTCACACCCAGCCTTTTAGGTGTCCTTCTTTTCTTTTTCGGACCGATGCTTATTGTTCTGGTCCAGTCCTTCCAGAGAAGTGCCACGAATTCCGAATTCGTCGGAGTCAACAACTACGTCAATGTCTGGAAGAATCAGGCGTTTCAGAGTGCTTCGAAAAATACTCTCATCTTTGCCGGACTTGCGGTGCCGCTGGCGGTGCTTCTGTCCCTTCTCCTGGCGCTGCTGCTCAGCTCCAAGATCCCTGCGAAGAGTGCTTTCCGAAGCATTATGCTGAACCCTATGATGGTACCGGTTGCATCCATCGTGCTGATCTGGCAGGTCATGTTCAGTTACAACGGTGCATTGAATACTTACCTGGGATGGTTCGGAATCGACAAGATCGACTGGATGAAGTCCAACTGGTCCCGAATCGTGATACTGGTCCTGTTCCTGTGGAAGAACCTGGGATATAACATGGTCCTCTTTATCTCCGCAATTTCTGCCGTTCCGAACGAGCAGCTGGAGTCCGCAAAAATGGACGGCGCCAATGCAGTACGACGCTTCTTTTCTATTAAGCTTCCGTATCTGTGGCCGACGATCTTCTTTGTCGGGATCATGTCATTGATCAACTCCTTTAAGATCTTCCGTGAAGTTTATCTTCTGACCGGTGATTATCCGGTAAATGAACTGTATATGCTGCAGCACTTCATGAATAACATGTTCTCGCATCTGGATAATGCGAAGCTCACAGCCGCAGCCATCATCATGTGTATTGCCATGATCATCATCGTCGGCGGACTCTTTATCGCAGAGAACCGTCTGGGAAGAGATACGGAGGAGTAAGAAATGAAAAGAAACGAAATTACTCCTTTACAGACGATCGGTTCCCAGGTGCAGAATGTGAACCATGAAAATGAACACGAACACGGCTCGATCCGTGACATACAGGAAGTCGAGATCGTCCGCCTTTCCGCTGAAGAACTGGAAGCCCTTCATGCCAAGGGTCGTGCTGATGCCCGCCGCAGAATGAAGGTCAGAACCGCCGCTGAGCGTTTCTGGATCGCAGTCGGTCTTTTACTGGCGGTGATCGTTGCGGCCTTTGCGTTGATGCCGATCGTTTTGACGATCCTGGACTCCTTTATGTCCACCGATGAGATCAAGACAAACTACAGCGCGGTATATAACAGCTTGTCTTCCGCATCTGCCGAGACCAAGACGTATCTGTCTTCCACACCGAAACTGAAGATGATCCCGGATATGGTTTCTTTCAGCCAGTATAAGACACTTCTGTTTTTGAGCCCGACGTATCTTCTGAAGTTCTGGAACTCGGTGGTACTGGTTGTGCCGATCGTGCTGGGTCAGATCATGGTAGGATGTCTTGCTTCCTACAGTTTCTCCCGCTACAGAAGAAAGAGACGAGAAGTACTGTTCTTTTCCTACGTCATCCTGATGCTGATGCCTTTCCAGGTCACATTGGTACCGAACTATCTGATCGCAAATAAGCTGGGGATCTATAACACATGGTGGGCCATTATCCTTCCGGGTATCTTCTCCACCTTCAGTATCTTCCTTCTGACGAAATATATGCGTCAGATCCCTTCTTCCTATATTGAAGCGGCTAAACTGGATGGTGCTAATGAATGGCAGATCTTCACGAGGATCTCGCTGCCGATGTGTAAGAGTGCGGTATATGCCATGGCGATCCTTCTGTTTATCGACTACTGGAACATGGTCGAGCAGCCCCTTATCCTTCTGGAGGATGCCGGGAAACAGCCGCTGTCGGTATTCCTTTCGCAGATCAACGCTTCCGAAGTCGGTATCGCCTTCGCTGCGTCCTTTATATTCATGCTCCCGCCGCTTCTGATCTTCCTTTATGGAGAACAGTATCTGGTTGAAGGTATTTCCCGTTCGGGAATCAAATAATGATTCAATGGTAGTTTTGAGGAGGTTTTGACAATGTCAGACGAGAATAAGAAAAAGAAAAGTAAAAAGTGGATCATAAAAGCACTCGTGATCTTTCTGGTCGTGATGGGGATCCTGACGTTCTTTTCCAACACTATCATGAACATGACACTTACCCAGGTCAGCACCCAGCAGATCTATGGCGCGACTTTGAGTAATATTACCCGGGCTTCCGGTCTCTGCCATTCGAATGTGGAAAAAGAAGTGAAGGCCGAAAATGATATGAAGATCGATACGGTCGATGTATATCTTTACCAGACGGTGGAAGCCGGCGATGTGCTGGCCCATCTTGAGATCCCGGAAAACAACGAGGATCTCAAGACGGCGAAAGAAGAACTGGAAAAAAAGGAAAAGAAGCTGGGCTACGATGCAAGAAAACCATCTGAAAGCAATGACTTCTACACTTTGGAAATGGACGTCAAAGATGCCAAGAAAAAAGTCGAGACTACGAAAACGACACTCGAGCAGGCAAAGAATAAAGACGCACTGGTAGACCAGGTCAAGAGCGATATCAAGTCGATCAATAGCCAGATCAAAGATATTGAAAACAGTAAGACAGAACTTGGCACAAAGCTGGAAACGGCTGTGACGAGAAAAGGATCTGCCCAGGAGAATCTGGGACCTGCGAAAAAAGCATACGAAGATGCAGCCGCCTATCTGGAATCGGTGACTCCGGATCTGGAAAGCGCCCAGGGCACTCTTTCCGAAAAACAGGCAGAACTGGATGCCTGCGTGACAGATCCTTCTGATCCGTCTTTCGACCAGGCCAAGCTGGATGCCTGTCAGGCAGAGGTCACATCTGCCCAGAGCGCCGTGGACGAAGCCCAGAAGAAGGTAGATGAGGCACAGAGCGAGGCAGATTCCGCAAAGGAGATCTATGATCAGGCACAGAGTGAATACGACAATGCCTGTTCGGAGATCGATTCCATCAATAGACAGCTCGAAGAAAAAGAAAATGCTCTTTCCGAAAAGCAGGAAGAACTTGCCGAAAAGCAGAAACTGCAGGGCGAGTATGATCTTCTGCCGACTGTGGAAGATGCGGAAAGAGCTGTCAAGGATGCAGAACATTCCCTGACTGTGGCTGAAAAGACATTGAACGATGCCCGTGTAAATGCAGGTATCAGCAGCGATCAGGCACAGGATGCAAAACAAGAAGAACTGGAGGAGCTGGAAGAACTCCGTGAAAAGGTGAAAAAACTCGAGGAACAGTATGGCGTGACTGAAATCGTTGCGCCGATCTCCGGAAGCGTGATCGCGGTCAATGCCACTCGTGGCGGTGCTGCCACCAAGGGCGATGTCCTCTTTGTCATCGCAGATATGGAATCCGGATTCTATGTGGAATGCACTGTTTCAAAGAAAGATACAGAAGGCATGTTTATCGGTTCCGAAGTGAATGCGGATTACTGTGACTATGCCACCGTGGAATCGATCCGTCCGGATCCGATGGACCCGATGAATTCCTGCATCCTGCGTATTTCACTGAGCGCGTACTACATCCAGCCGGGTGCGACGACCGTAAACTGCACGATCTCAACTTCGAACAGAAGTTATGACTGTGTGGTTCCGAAGGGCGCGGTGCACCAGGATACAGAAGGAGATTTTATCTATATCCTCGTCACAAAGAACAGTCCTCTGGGTGAACGTTATATTGCCAGAAAGGTACCGGTCAAGGTACTGGCTTCCGATTCCACATCCAGTGCGATCGAGGGTGCCGGCATCAGCTATGCTTACTGCATCGTACGAACTGAAAAAGAAATCAAGAATGGTGAACAGGTACGCCTGGCACAGGGAGAGACCAACTGATGGAGATCCGTCCGAAACTGAAAAAATGGATAGTGAATAAATGGGGCGATATTTGCCGCCGCTCCCACTATGTGCTCATGGGACTTCCCTTTGTCCTCCTGACGGCGTCACTGGTGCTTTCCGTCGCCTCTGTCGTCCGGATCAATCAGGTGCTGGACGGACAGGGAATGCAGTACGGAGCGGAAGAATATGAGTCAAAGAGAATGCCCTATCGTCAGATGACTGTGGTATCCACCGCTCTTCCGAAAGCCGACGGATCGGCTCCTTTAAAGACCATGAACGGCCTGGATGTGGAAAAGGTGAAAGCACTTCACGAGGCGATCGACCTTACCGAAGGTTCCACTGTCGGTAAAAACAGCCAGCAAAAAGGCGGCGAACAGATCGATACCAGCCGTCTGTGGCGGGATTGTTATTCGTCCTTTGCGTATTATCCGGCACGCGGCATCGTGGAAAAGAATGAGGTCGGTTCGATCCAGCGTTGTGAGGTGGTCGGCGTCAGCGGTGCCTACGAAGTGGTACATCCTCTGCGGTATGAGTGCGGCGGATTCCTGCCGGGCGAAGACGGTGACCAGACAGCCATCGTTCTCAACACCAAGATGGCCTGGAATCTTTTCCATTCTTACGATATCGCAGGTGCTTTTGTCGAGATAAATGGAACCGTTTTCCAGGTGGCCGGAGTCGTAAATGAAGGCGACGATGCCATAGCGGAAAAGACCGGAGTGAACGATGCACGATGCTATATTGCTTTCCCGATGCTGGTGAAACTTGCAAACGGTCCGGAAGCACCGATCAATTCTTCGGATATGGACAGTTCCGTCCGGCTGGAAGATCTGGCCGTGATGAACTATGAAGTCCTGATGGTCGACCCCATTAAAAATATTGCGAAGAACGACCTTACAAAAGCCATGGAGGACTCTTTCGGATATAACAAGGATTCACTGGATATTCAGGTCATCAATAATACAGGCCGTTTCAATGTGCTTACATTGTGGAAGAAGTATTTCCCGCTGAAGAATGCATATACAGGCTTTGCCGATATGACGCTGCCGTTCCACGAACGGTCGGCCCGGCTGGCAGAACAGTATGTCGTATTCTGGGCAGAGATCCTGGTCGCTTCCATTATCCTCATGCTGACATCCGGCGGATATATCTACGCGATCTTCCACGGAAAGAAGACGAAGCATGCCAAAGTGGAAGAAGAGGAAGAGAGCTTTTCGGAGCTGCCGGACATCCAAAGAGTGTAAGTCTGATATAATGCATATATCGGGCCGGACATCGATCCCGGCTACTCTTCGGAAGGATATGGTCGATTCCGGTATATGAAACATAGCCTAAAGCCAATGGAATATATAAGAGACCCGCTCCGGAGGAAACAGTGCGTTTCCCGGATGACGGGCCTCTTTATTTTTCTCGTGTTCCTCTCGTTTCTGATACTGAATCTTTCCGCCTGTAAAAAGAAAACGAATAAAAAGACGCTTCAGCTTTTCGCCATGGATACCTACGTGACGATCACGGTGGAAGGAAAAGACGCACAGGAAGCGCTGGATGAAGCCGCCCGGCTGATTACAAATCTGGAGAATCAACTGAGCAGCAGAAAAGAAAATACGCCGATCTCCCGGTTAAATGCTTCTTCGGAAAATGCACCGGTGACTTTGCCGGCGAATGCGTATGACCTTCTGGAAAGAGCATGGCGCTTCAAGGAAGAGACAGAAGGAGTGTTTGACCCGCGGGTCGCACCTCTTATGGACGCCTGGGGCTTTTCTTCCGGGGATCCCCATGTTCCTTCGAAAGAAGAAATCGATTCTGCTCTTTCCCGGGTGGAAGAAGGGGGGATCTGTTTTATGGCTTCCTGTCAGGCGTACGTGCTTCCCGGAACCAAGATCGATCTGGGCGGTGCCGCCAAAGGCTATATCGGGGATGAAGTTATGAAGGCGCTCAGGAAGTATTCTCTTTCCAGGATCATACTGGACCTGGGCGGAAACATCACGGTATGGGCGGAAAATGATGATCTGAAAGTGGGGATCGTCGACCCGGGACTCCCTTCCGGTCTTTGTGCGGTCCTGCAGCTTTCAGAATGTGATACCCCGCATTCCGTGATCACCAGCGGCGCCTACGAGCGGTTCTTTGAAGAAGACGGCATACGCTATGGCCACATCATGGACACCCGTACCGGCTATCCGGTCATTACGGATCTTATGTCCGCCACCGTCATCGGAAAAGACGGCGCGCTGGGCGACATGATGTCGACCACGCTTTTTGCCATGGGCAGGGAAAAGGCGATGAGCTGGGCGTCGCAAAAAGGGATCGATTGTGTTTTATGTGATGATAATGGTACATTATGGATATCTTCATCTTTGAAGGGAAAGATCGATGCCGAAAACGGATGGAAAATCAAATACTTCGACTAAAGAAGAGAAAACCGCTTCTTCGGGAAAAGCACTTCCGCCGAGAAACTTCCGTTTTTCTTCGGGAGACCTGATCCTCATTATCGGGATCGTTCTGTTCTGCGCCTTTTTGATCGCAGGCATATTCATCTACGGAAAAGTGCAGGAGAAGAAAACGCCCTATGTGCGGATCTTATCTGACGGGCAGGTGCTGCTATATAGCCCGCTTCGGGATTTTCAAGACGAGACAGAATATTTCATTGAGACAAATAACGGAAAAGTAGTAGTGCTGATCTCTTCCGAACGTGCCGTGATCGTAAGTTCGGACTGCCCGGATCAGATCTGCGTCAAGCAGGGGGAACTGACCCATGTGGGCCAGGGCGCCATATGCCTTCCCAATAAGGTCGTGGTGGAGATCGTGCCGGGACCGGAATCGGACGAAGAACAAGAGATCGACGGGGTGGCGCGATGAGACGAAGATGGACCGCCTATGAGGTGACAAAACTTTCCGTTCTTCTGGCCCTGGCGCTGATGCTCAGTATCCTGGAAGCCTGGCTTGTGCCGAAAGGGATCCTGCCGCTTCCGGGTCTGAAACTGGGACTTGCCAATATCGCGCTCCTGATCGCGCTTTACAGTGTGGGGAAAAAAGAGGCCCTGCTTCTTTCTCTTCTGCGCTCTTTAGTGGTCCTTCTTCTGGGTGGAAACTTTGTGGGCTTTGTTTTTTCCGTACTGGGCGGGATCTTCGCCGTCTGCGCCATGATCTTTTTAAGTGAGCAGAAGAAGATCTCCATTTACGGAGTCAGTATCGGCGGCGCTGCCAGCCACAGTATCGGACAGATCCTGGCCGCGGTGATGCTGTCCCGGACGCTCTACGTGATGATGTATCTTCCGTATCTGGTCCTTCTGAGCTGTCTTGCCGGAGCCATGATCGCCTTTCTGACGATTCCCGTGGTAAAAGCACTCGACCATATCGGAACGAAAATGATACAATGAGAAGGTAGAATCGTAAAGGATAGGCGGGGCGTAATATGAGAAAGAATGAAAGTCCTTTTTGGCCGCAAAAGAGCATTTTGCATCCGGCACCTCCGAAGGAGCCGTATGAACCGGTGCGCCGTGTACGCATGACCCTGACGCGGGAAGAGCAGCGGCAGGTGGATAAGGTGGCCTCCAAAGACTATCAGCTGAGTATCCCGATCCTTATGGAACATGCAGGACTGGCTGTGGCCAATGCCTGTGTGGTCGTCGCGAAAGCCACTACCACCCCGGTGCATTTCTTTGCCGGAAAAGGCATGAACGGCGGCGACTCCTATGTGGCGGCACGTATATTGAAGTCCTGGGGCTATTCCGTTACGATCTGGGACTGTTTCCCGGAAGAGACCCATTCTCCGGCAGTAAAGACGAACCGGGCGGCGGCCGAGGCTTTCGGCGTAAAGATCCGTCCGGCAACGGAATTCGATCCGGCCATCTGGCAGGCCGGGATCTCCCGCATGATCCATGAAAAAGAGCCGGGCATGCCCTGTGTTCTGGTAGACGGCATTATCGGCACCGGATATGAATTCTCCCGTCCGCTTCCGCCGTCCCTTTGTGAGATCACGAAGAAGATCGAGGACGGTCATAGCCGCGGTGCCAGAGTGATCGCCATCGACATTCCCACCGGTGTGGACTGCAATACCGGTGAAGTGGACCCCGGCGCCATTACCGCCGACCTGACCCTTTCCTTCCTTCTGCCGAAGAAGGGCATTACGGTCCAGCCGGGAAGAAGCAAGGCCGGACAGGTGCGGGTACCGACCATCGGACTTCCGATCAATTTCGCGGATATCGTCTTAGGACCGGTTCCGGAAGAAAAAGAAAATGAGGAAGAAGCAAAACCGGAAGATACATCCGGCGTACGCTCCGTCAAGGGCGACTGAACGAGCCTTCCGGCAAGGAAAAATCTTGACAACATATCTTATATAGAGTATAAAGTTTGACGTATTGACAATGGTGTCTTGTACATGTGCTTCAGGACACTTTTGTTTTGTCCGAAGCCACATAAGAAATGGAGGCAAAATATATGGGAAATTGCGCCATCGTAGGAATCAACTGGGGAGACGAAGGAAAGGGCCGTATGGTCGACCTTCTGACCGCAAAGTATGACGTCGTCGTACGCTTTCAGGGCGGCGGTAATGCCGGCCACACGGTCATCAACGAGAAGGGTAAGTTTGCACTGCATCTTCTTCCTTCCGGTATCTTCCGTGATGGAGTCGTAAATATTCTGGGTAACGGCGTTGCGCTGGATCCGGAGAACCTTTGGAAAGAAATGAATCAGGTCATGGAGCAGGGTGTGGCCATCACACCGGAAAACCTGCGCATCAGCGACAGAGCATCCCTGCTTCTGCCGTGGCACCGTGATCTGGATGAACTGGAAGAACAGCGTCTTGCGGATAAGAAGTTCGGTTCCACGAAACAGGGTATCGCTCCTTTCTATTCTGATAAATATCAGAAGAAGACCATCCTGGCCGGCGAACTTTTCTACCCGGATCACCTTCTTTCCCACCTGTCTGACCTGATGGAGTGGAAGAATCTGACACTGACCAAGGTATATGGCGCGAAGCCTTACACCATGGATATGCTGAAGGCTTGGATCAACGATGCTTGTGAGAAGATCAAGCCGTATGTATGCGATACAGGTGCATTTCTGGCCGAAGCCAATAAAGAAGGAAAGTCCATCCTCTTCGAGGCACAGCTGGGCTCTCTTCGTGACCTGGATTACGGAATCCATCCGTATACCACATCTTCCAATACGACTGCCGCTTTTGCTCCGATCGGTTCCGGTTTCCCGGGTGCCAAGATCTCTGACGTGGTTGGTGTCGTAAAGGCGTATTCCACCTGTGTCGGCGAAGGCCCGTTCGTATGCGAGATGTTCGGCGACGAGGCAGAAGAACTTCGTAAGGCCGGTGCCGAGTACGGCGCCAAGACCGGAAGACCGCGTCGCGTCGGTCCGCTGGATGTGGTGGCGACCCGCTATGGCGTAGAAGTTCAGGCAGCGACCGAGATCGCGCTGACCAAGCTGGATGTACTGAGCTACATGGATAAGATCCCGGTATGCACCCATTATGAGCTTGATGGAAAACAGGTCGACCGTTTCCCGTTCCCGGTTGCGCTTAACGACTGCAAGCCGGTCATCGAGTACTTCGAAGGCTGGAAGACGGACATCAGCGGCGCAAGAAAGTGGGAAGACCTGCCGAAGGCTGCGCAGGATTACGTGCTGTTCGTGGAGAAGGCCATCGGATGTAAGATCACTTACGTCTCGGTCGGTGCGGAAAGAGACAGCATCATTGTGAGAAAGTAACAACATCGCGGGCTCTTCCTGGAAGAGCCCGTTTTGTATGGGGATAAGGAGTTAGGAATATGTGCGGAATAGTAGGATATACCGGAACACAGCAGGCGGCGCCGATCCTTCTGGACGGACTGAAAAAACTGGAGTACAGAGGATATGACTCGGCCGGTATTGCCGTATTAAATGACGGTGTCATCAAGGTCGATAAGGTAAGCGGCCGTATCGCCAATCTTTGTGAACTGACCGAAGACGGAAAAAACTGCCCGGGTACCACCGGTATCGGCCACACCCGCTGGGCGACCCACGGTGCGCCGACAGATACCAATGCTCACCCGCATTTAAGTAATGACGGCCGTTTCGCCATCGTGCATAACGGCATTATCGAAAACTATATCGCTCTTCGGGAAGAACTGACCGAGAAGGGATATCACTTTGAAAGTGAGACCGATACCGAGGTCATCGTGCATCTGATCGAAATGTACTACAAGGGTGACTTGAGAAGAGCTGTCATCAAGACATCGGCCCGTCTTTCCGGATCTTATGCGCTGGGTGTGATCTGCACCGAAAAGCCGGATACCATCTGCGTGGCCCGTGAGGCCAGCCCGCTGATCCTGGGTGTCGGCGCCGGAGAGAACTTCTTTGCTTCTGACGTGACTGCACTGGTGGCCAATACCCGAAATGCCATCTATCTCGATGACGGAGAATTTGCCGAGATCACACCTGATGGTGTGACCGTATTTGACCCGGCCGGCCAGACCATCACCAAGAAGATCTCCCGTATCACCTGGGATATCGAAGCGGCGGAAAAAGGCGGCTACGAGCACTTCATGCTCAAAGAGATCATCGAGCAGCCGAGAGCCGTCAAGGCGACCATCACTCCCCGTATCCAGGACGGCCATGTTGTACTGGATGAGATCGAGTGGTCGAAAGAATATCTGGAAAGCATCAACAAGATCGTGATCACCGCCTGCGGATCCGCCTACTATGCCGGATGCGCCGCGAAATACACGATCGAGAAACTCTGCCGGATCCCGGTCAGCTGTGAACTGGCAAGTGAACTCCGCTACAGTGATCCGCTGATCGATGAGCATACGCTTCTGATCGTACTTTCCCAGTCCGGTGAGACAGCGGATACCATTGCCGCCATGAAGGAATGTAAATCCCGCGGTGCCAGAACTCTGGCGATCGTAAACGTAGTGGGCAGCACCATTGCCAAGCTTGCGGACGACACTCTTTATACCTGGGCCGGTCCGGAGATCGCGGTGGCGACCACCAAGGGCTATACCACACAGGTTTCCGTACTGTATCTGGTGGCGCTGTATATTTCCCGTACATTAAACCGGGTGGAAGATGCGGATTACTATCACCATCTTTCCTCTCTTCTGATGCTGCCGAAGCGCATTCAGGAATCGCTGGATATGAACCCGAAGATTCCGAAGATCGCCAAGAAGTATCACGCAACAAAGTCCATGTTCTTCATTGGAAGAAATACCGACTCGGCCATCGCGCTGGAAGCGGCGCTGAAGATGAAGGAGATATCCTATATTCATGCGGAATCCTATGCGGCCGGTGAACTCAAGCACGGTACCATCGCCCTGATCGAAGAGCATCAGCCGGTCATTGCTCTTTGCTGCAATGCCGCGATCATGGAAAAGACTTTAAGTAATATCGTTGAGGTAAAAGCCCGTGGCGCAGAAGTTCTGGCTGTGGCATTTAAGGGAAATCAGGAGATCCTTTCCCAGGCAGATGACGTGATCTTTATTCCGAAGATCGATACATTGTTCTCTGCCGTGGTGGAGATCGTTCCGATGCAGATGCTGGCTTACTATGTGGCCAAGGAGAACGGATGTGATATTGATAAGCCGAAGAATCTGGCGAAGTCCGTTACAGTAGAATAAAAAAAGATAAAAATCAAAAGAAATACTTTTCTTGCTTGTCCTCGGGCGTTGCCCTGCGGAGGCGGCGAAAAGTATTTCTTTTTGTTTGTACTGCTTTCTACAGTAGTACGGATTTCGGTAGATTTTTCGGGTATGAAAAAAGCCGTCACGTTTGTGACGGCTTTTCTGGTGGAGCATAGGGGACTTGAACCCCTGACCCCCACACTGCCAGTGTGATGCGCTCCCAACTGCGCTAATGCCCCAGATGGTCTTTTAAAGACAAATGGAATTGTATTATGAATTGCCTTCTTTGTCAATCACTATATATAGGAAGCAGGCTCTTTTATTGAAAGAGAAAGGGGTTTGATGTAAACTTACCTTTATAAATGATTTCCATGTCGGAGGGGAAGATGAAGGCAAAACGTATCGGAACTGGACTTATGGCATTGACGCTGTCGCTGTCTCTTTGTGCCTGTAAACCCCAAAAGAAGACCGAGACTGAAGAATCCTCCGAGTCTTCTTCCTCAAAGCCGACGACCAAATCCGATCCTTCCGAGACTACATCGGAACCCAGCGTATCGGATACAACAGAGGAAACCACAGTTCAGACATCTGTTGAAGATGAATCAGAAGATCCCATCGTGATCTATGGCTACGAAAAAGGCTTTCAGCTGACGCTTCAGACCTATCTTCCGGATCTGGAAGTGGAATATATCTATGTGAAGCCGGAAGAGTATTATAAGACCCTTCAGGAGGCTCTTTCCGGAGAAGAGAAAGTTCCGGATCTTTTCATGATGGATGCCGAGCATCTTCAGGAATGGACTTTCGGCGGACAGGCACTGAGCATCGACCAGCTGGGGATCTCCTCTTCTGAACTTTCAGATCAGTTCCCTTATACATACCAGCTGGCGGAAAATGCGGAAGGCTCTATCTTCGCACTGGCCTACGATCTTTCTCCGTCTTGCGTGATCTATAACCGCGCCCTGGCAAAAGAAACTCTGGGCAGCGGCGATCCGGCCGACATGGCAGAGCGCGTGCGGAACTGGGAAACGATCCTCGACAGTGCAAGACTTGCCAATATGAATTCAGAAGGCACCATTAAGCTCCTGGCTGACCGGGAGCAGGTACATCGTCTTTTCTGGGCCGCCCACACCGAGGAATGGGTCAAGGACGGACAGGTGCAGGTCGGAAATGATCTTCAGCAGTATTTTACTCTGCAGGAGACACTTCTGGCGGAAAGCCTGACAGGAGAAAAAGAATGGAACAGCCGGGAATGGAGAAGTGATCTGGCAACAGGTCAGGCCGTGATGTTCTTCGGTTCTCTCAATACGGCCGCGGATGTGATCGGGTATGTACCGGGTCACGAGGAAAAAGAAGAGCCGGAGGCTTCTTCTGAAGATACTTCGGAGACCGGTGAAGAGGAGATCGAAGAGACCGGGTGGGCCATCCTTCCGGCGCCG
Organism: Oscillospiraceae bacterium; assembly: GCA_902794115.1. Lineage (GTDB taxonomy): Bacteria > Bacillota > Clostridia > Saccharofermentanales > Saccharofermentanaceae > Scatonaster. The sequence goes on along the minus strand of CADBGD010000029.1, from coordinate 19,132 downwards.
ACTGCCATGTACGACGGCGGCACCTGGCTTATGACTTCTGCCTCTACCGATAAGAAGGCGACATGCGCACAGATCATGCGCATTATGACTTTGGATGAGAAGGCTATGACGGACATGGCGGTGGGTGGAAAATTCGTAAACAGCGTCAAGATCATGAGCAGCTGCGCCGATGATCCGAACTTCATCAGTGATTTCTTAAATGGTCAGAACCCCTATGCGGTCCTGGTCCCGGAAGCCCTGAAGATCCAGGTTCCGGCCAATACGGAAGTGGATAAATATGTGGATTCCGAGATCAAGATATTGCTTCAGGCATACCTGGATGGAGAGATCGAGACCTTTGAGGAAGTCAAAGAGCAGTTTATTATCGGCCTGGAGGAGCTTCTGGCCCTGAGCTGATTCCGGGCGGGAATGCGAAACCGTTTTCGAGTTCGAAATAGTCGCAATTGCCTGAAAAACAAGGCTTTTTTCTCTTTCTTTCCATAGAGCGAATCGTTCCGATTTCACAAAATCTATAGTATGATGTATGTACCTGATTTTTACATTAAGGAGGCATATATCATGCAGTTTGGCCATTTTGATGATTTGACCCGTGAATATGTAATTGAAACCCCGAAGACCCCCTATCCGTGGATCAACTATCTCGGTACCGAGGCTTTCTTCGGTCTGATTTCCAATACCGCCGGCGGATATGACTTCTACAAGGATGCAAGATTGAGAAGAATCACCCGTTATCGTTACAACAATGTACCGATCGATATGGGCGGACGTTATTTCTATATCAACGACAATGGCACCATCTGGAATCCGGGCTGGTCTCCGGTAAAGACCGAACTGGATGCATATGAGTGCCGTCACGGTATGGGCTATACCGTGATCACCGGTAAGAAGAATGACCTCAAGGCGCAGGCGACTTTCTTTGTACCGCAGAACTACGACGGAGAAGTCCAGCAGGTCGTGCTGACAAACGAAGGCTCTTCCGAGAAGACCTTCCAGTTCTTCTCCTTTGCCGAGTGGTGCCTCTGGGATGCCCAGGATGACTGCACCAACTTCCAGAGAAACTTCTCTACCGGCCGTGTTGAGGTTGACGGTTCCGTGATCTACCACAAGACCGAGTACAGAGACAGACGTAATCACTACGCTTTCTATTCCGTAAACGATGCGATCGATGGTTATGACACCGACCGCGATGCCTTTATCGGACTTTATAACGGTTTCAACAATCCGGAAGCCGTACTGGCCGGTAAAGCCACCAATTCCTTTGCAGACGGCTGGTCTCCGATCGCTTCCCACTATAAGAAGATCACCCTCGCTCCGGGCGAGAG
>CADBGD010000029.1:0-17782 GCA_902794115.1 Oscillospiraceae bacterium | reverse complement strand
CTGAAGGCGTACTGGGATCGTCTCCTGGGTATCCTGAACGTATCCACTCCGGAGGCAAAGGTAGACCGTATGGTCAACATCTGGAACCAGTATCAGTGCATGGTTACCTTTAACCTTTCCCGTTCCGCATCCTACTTCGAGTCCGGTATCGGCCGTGGTATGGGCTTCCGTGATTCCAACCAGGATATCCTCGGTTTCGTTCACCAGATCCCGGACCGCGCCAAGGAGCGTATCATCGATATCGCTTCCACCCAGTTCCCGGACGGCGGATGCTATCACCAGTATCAGCCTCTTACCAAGAAGGGTAACGCCGATATCGGCGGTGACTTCTCCGATGACCCGCTGTGGCTGATCCTTTCTGTTTCCGCGTATATCAAGGAGACAGGCGACTGGTCCATCCTGGATGAAATGGTTCCTTACGACAACGATATGAGTGTGGCCCAGACTATGCTGGAGCACCTGAAGGTTTCCTTCTACCACATCGTGAACAACCTCGGTCCTCACGGTCTGCCGCTGGCAATGCGCGCTGACTGGAACGACTGCATCAACCTGTCCTGCTACTCGGATACACCGGGTGAGTCTTTCCAGACCTACACCAACCCGAAGTTCAAGGCAGAGGGCGGTTACTCCAAGGTTGCGGAGTCCGTTATGGTTGCGACCCTCTTTACTTACACAGGTCCGAACTATGTTGCGATCCTGAAGCATGTTGGTAAGGAAGACGAAGCAGCTGCTGCACAGGCCGAGATCGATAAGATGAAGAAGAACATCATGGAATCTGCCTGGGATGGCGACTGGTTCCTCAGAGCATACGATGCCAACGGTGAGAAGATGGGCTCCAAGGAATGCGAAGAAGGACAGATCTTCATCGAGCCGCAGGGCTTCGCGATCATGTCCGATGTCGGCAAGGAGCAGGGCGCAGACAAGAAGACTCTGGCTGCCATCGACGAGAGACTCAATACCGAGTTCGGTCTCGTTCTGAACAATCCTGCTTTCTCCAAGTACTACATCCAGTATGGTGAGATCTCCACGTATCCGGGCGGATATAAAGAGAATGCCGGTATTTTCACACACAACAACGCATGGATCATCTGCGCGGCTGCCTATGCCGGCGAAGGCGATCAGGCATTCAAGTATTATTCTGAAATCGCTCCGGCTTTCACCGAGGATACTTCCGACATCCACAAGACCGAACCGTATGTATATGGCCAGATGATCGGTGGTAAGGACGCCGGCTCCGATATCGGCAGAACCGGTAACCACTTCGGTCAGGGCAAGAACTCCTGGCTCACCGGTACCGCTGCCTGGAACATGGTTGCGATCTCCCAGTACATCCTGGGTGTACAGCCTGACTTTGACGGTCTCAAGATCGATCCGTCGATCCCGTCTTCCTGGGACGGCTTCACGCTGACCAGAAAGTTCCGTGGTGCGGAGTATGCCGTAACCATTAAGAATCCGTCTCACATCTGCAAGGGCGTCAAGAGCGTCACCGTAGATGGCAAAGAGATCGAAGGCAATATTCTTCCTGTTTTCGACGGCGGCGTGCATAACGTTGAAGTCGTAATGGGCTGATAAATCTATACTTTGCGGCAAACGTGCCGGGACGGGGATTTCCCGTTTCCGGCGCGACAGCCATAGCCGACAGGGTCGGCATCCCTCATCTCCGGGCAGATCGAAGATATTTCCGAATAGCCCGGGATGCACTGTTCGCGGAAGGATATATCCGCGGAAAGAAACCGCATCTGTGCGTGTTTTGTTACGAACATGGCAAATACCGCCGTCTGTTTGAGGAGGCAGGCAGTGTGCATTTACATGGGGACACAAGGCGAAAGCCGGAACATGGACAGACGAAGCCGGGAAAGTATCATTTGCATAGGACAGACACCGCATGTAAGAGGCGTCGGCCGTCTGCTCCGTCAAATGCACTTCCGGCTGCGAAACACGGTGGAATCCGGGACATATGCTTACCATGAATCAGTCCGCAGGCGATGATTGTGGACATATTCGGGAAGTCTTCTAATGGGGAAGGGGATTTTCCGGATCTAGTCGGGGAGGTGCAAGGCATGCACCGATGATCCTTCTATTACACAATCGGAGCAGCGCAAGGGGTGAGACACCTCGTGGGAACGTGCAGGTACAAAGGCATGATTTCCACGCCGATCCCCGGTCGGTTTTTTTATTCATCAAACAATTCTTTTACGTACGGAAGCGTTTTCCGTACAGATGGGAGGTCCTCAATGTCTTTGAAGAATGAACGTGCAAGATCCATAATCGCTCCGGCATTACAGGTACTGGGAAAGCGTTTCCCGGGAAAAGTGGAAGAAGAAAATGCCTCGGCGCAGTATATCACGACCCTTGATGGCGGCGTGGTATTCGGTGTCACCGGTCTTCCGTTCCCGGCTCCGGTATGTGCCGCTCTTTTGTCGGAAGAATCCATCGGAGATTATGTGACTTCCTGTGCGAAGGAAAAAGCATCTGTCCTGATTTCCAAGGAATCCGGAAGCGTAAAGCTTTTCACGGAAAAGGACGGCAATGTTTCAGATATCTCCGGTGAGGAAGAAGGAAAGAAGATCCTTTCTTCGGCTTCTCCGATTATCGACTATGCCACCGAGTGGGGCGGAAAGCTCAACGACGGCGGCGAACTGATATGCGATCTGGCATCTCCGGCACCGGGTCCGCACTATTACACCAACCTTCTGATCGGTAACCGTATTGGTTTTGATCATCCTCTGCAGAGTACGCCGAAGAGCGCCATCGACCGTCTGGGCGGCGGATGCTTCCGCTCCCATGCCGATACACAGGTACTGGCCACCCGCTGGGACTATCTGCCGGAACAGAACGGCTTCCCGGCCAACCGTCAGTTCTATCTGGTGGAAGACGGAAAGGTGATCTTCTATTCCGGTTCGGCCAAGCAGGACAGCGTAAAGAAGGCGATCTGCAAGCACGCCCAGAACCGCACCGTGATCGAGTATACATTTGAAGACGGACTCTTCGTCCGCCGTACGATCTTTATCCTGCCGCAGGAAGAGGGTCTCCCGGTTGCGACCGAAGCCCAGCTCATCGAAATCGAAAACGGAAGCGGCAAGGACCGGGATCTGCGTGTCGTCTACACAGGTATGTTCGGCACCCAGGAAGTGCACGCGCTTCGCGAAGATGTAATCTTCAGCACAGTTGTTGCCCAGTCCGAAGTATTCTATGGCGATAACGACGAGATCCGCGCCATCTCCTTTAACCCGAATCCGAAGTGGACCAAGGGTAATATCCGTTATAACACCCTGATGGTCCACGAAGGAAACAAGACCATCTTCCCGGATCAGTTCTGTGCCCGTTATGCTGATTTCGTCGGTGCCGGAACTCTGGAAAAACCGCAGTTTGCCGCAGTTCTTTCCAATGCCCACTCCAGAAAGGGCCCGGGCTTCTTTGCCGTATCGGCTCCGTTTACGGTGGCTGCTTCCGGCAAAGTCCAGATCGATAACTATACCTGCTTAAGTTCCGATTGCGTCAATCCGGACTACAAAGAAGACATCACCATGAAGGAAGAACTGGAAGCCCTGATTGCGAAGTTTACCGATGCTTCGGCGCTTCCGGCGGCGTTGGAAAAGGTAGTGTCTTTCACAAAGAAGTATGCTTCCTATATGCAGATCAAGCATCAGGACAAGAACTTCGAAGCGTATGTCAATAACAACCTGCCGTTCCAGGTATTCTATCAGACCTTCGTGTCCCGTTCTCTGGACTGGACCCAGAAGGGATACCGTGAGATCGGCTTCCGAGAGATCCAGGATATCTTCGCTTCTATGTACTACTTCGCCGGAATGGGCGAGGTGGAATTCGTCAAGAAGCTTCTCCGCGAATGGATCTCCAACATCTACGAAGACGGCTATGCCAACCACAACTTCTACTGGAAGGGAAAAGAGCCCGGCTGCTGGTCGGACGATGCGCTGTGGCTTCTTCAGGCGCTGGACCGCTTTATCAGCCTGACCGGTGACTATGACTTCCTCAAGGAAGAACTGCCGGTAGCCGGTGAGGAAGGAAAGAAGAGAACGATCCTTGAGACCATCAAGGCAGTATTTACTTACTCCTACAAGATTTCCGTCGGTTCCCACGGCATGCCGCTGATCGATAAGGCAGACTGGAATGACTGTCTGCGTGTGGATCCGGACTTCATCGACGGTCCCACAAAGATCGAGACCTATAAGGCGCAGCTTGCGGCTTCCGGTAAGAAGTACGGCGAAGCTCCTTTAGAGTCTGAATGGTCCGAGTCGGTCATGAATGCCTGCCTTCTGAAGGTGGCCGTCGATGCGGCGATCGGCATGTTCCGTCACTGTGGCGACGAAGACTACGCCAAGTATCTGGAAAATGCCTCTTCTGACCTGAAGAGCCGGATCAATGAGTTTGCCTGGAAGGGTGACTATTTCGCCCGTCTCCTCTTCAATAAGAAAGATAAGCCGAATCTGTTCTATATGGGCGCCAAGGACGATGGTCTGGTGGTGGAAGAAGGAAAAGACGGTACATACTTCCTCAATTCCTTCAGCTGGGCGGTACTGGCGGATTGTGCATCCGAAGAGCAGATCTCGATCATGCTGGACAGCCTGGATAAGAACCTGAGAACTCCTTACGGCTTCCGTCTGTGTACCGGAGTGGATTATCCGCAGATCGCGCCGAAGATCGACGTCGCCCTGTACTATGCAGGTGACCGTGAGAACGGCGGTATCTTTAAGCATGCCAACATGATGGCGGCAGCAGCGATGCTGAAGGCAAGTAAATCAGTAGGCGACAAGGCGCTGGCCGAGCGTCTGGCCAAGACCGCCTTCTGGGTCATCGACTGCATCCTGCCGTACCGTACGCTGAAATCTCCGTTTACGGTATGCGGCAACCCGAGACTTTGCACTCAGTACAATAACTCGGATACCGGCGAGAATATCGGACCGACACTGTCCGGTACCTCCACATGGCTCCTTCTGTGCCTGTTTACCAGCTTTGGTGTAGACTTTACAAGTGATGCCCTGATCGTGGAACCGATCCTTCGTCCGGAAGATACTGACGAAGATATTCTGGTTTCGTCCGGTAAGGCCAAGTATCACATCACAGTGAAGAAAGAAGCCGGATTTGCCCGTACGAAGGACGGGGTAAAGATCTCCGTTGATGGAAATGCCATCGAGGGTGTCCGTGTTCCGATCTTTGATGACGGCGCGGTCCACGAGGTACAGGTCAGCTTCTGATCCGAAAAGAAAAGAAAAAAGAATCTCCCGTACGGGCCGGCCGTGCGGGAGATTTTCTTTGCCTGATTTATAGGGAAAACCGATAAAGGAAGATCCGGTACTTAGCCTTCCGGGTTTCCGTCCGGGTTCTCCGGCGGTGCATTCGGATCCGGAGTCGGCTCCGGTGTCGGTGTCGGAGAGACATGGAAGGTACATTCTTTAGTCGGATTCAGGTAACTGTCTTCGATGAAATAATCTGTCACGACAGAATCAGCTTCTTTGCAGTACTGGTTGGCTTTCATGCCCGAAGAGGTGCAGACGGTAACGGAGACGATGTTGTCCGGTTTCTGGAATTCGGCGCCCGGCAGATTCGTATGGATCCGCTGCATGACGTAATCCCAGATCTTAATGGCGTTGTTTCGGTCACCTTTCGGAATCTCGGTGGTGCGAAGACGGTTATCGTAGCCGTACCAGACCGCGGCCGAATAGTACGGGGTGTATCCGCAGAACCACTTATCGACGTTGTCATCAGTCGTACCGGTCTTGCCGGCAACGGAGATCTTCTCGCCCTGGGCATTTTCAATCGGATGGGCCTTATCTGCGGCAGTACCGTACTCGATAACATCCTCCAGCATATCTGTCATGAGGAAGCTGGTATCTTCACGGTAAACACGGTGAGAGTCGATCACGTGCTCCAGTACCACGTTTCCGTTACTATCCAGTACTTTCGTGTAGGCATAGGGGGAAGTATAGATGCCGCCGGTGGCAAAGGTATTGTAGGCCGAGGCCATTTCCAGCGGAGACATGCCGTAGTTAAAACCACCAACGGCGGTGGACGGATAGTTCTCCGTTACACGGTCGATGCCGACTTCATTTAAGAACCACAGGGCCATTTCGCCGCCGACATCATTCCAGACCATAACAGCTACGGTGTTGATGGAGGACGCCACGGCTCTTCTGATCGTTACCGGTCCTCTGTAGCTTCCGGAAGAGTTCCTCGGCCAGATGGCATCCGGATTAGACGGGTCCAGATGGGACTCCTTATCGTCGTAGATCATGGAAGGCGTGATCAGGTGAAGTTCCAGTGCCGGCGCATAGCAGAGAAGAGGCTTAATAGATGAACCCGGCTGACGGTGAGCATCCACGGCACGGTTGGTACCTAAATTAACGGTCTTTTCGCCGTATCCGCCCTGCATGGCGGCGATGGCGCCGGTCTTGGAGTTGATGACGACCATACCTCCCTGAGGCTTTTCCGGATAGTCTTCCAGGGATTCCGGATCAGACTGGAAAAGTTCCTGATTCATAAAGGCTTCATCGACCACGGCCTGCACTTCCGGCTCCAGTGTGGTGTAGATGTGATAACCACGGTTATAAACGGTGGTGGCAGCCAGGGAACGGCTGATATTTCTTTCTCTTTGCACATCTGAAATGACCTCGGAAACGGCATATTCAACAAAGTAGGAGTTGATCGTGGTAGCCGAGGAAGTGGTGCGGGTCTTAAAGACCAGCTCGGTATTCAGTGCATTTTCATACTCTTCCTGAGTAATATTTCCCAGTTCATACATCTTTCCCAGCACGATACGCATACGGCGCATGGCGTTTCTTCTTCCGGATTCACGGAGCGGGTTATAGTAGGACGGGCTCTTCGGAAGACCTGCGAGGAAGGCACATTCGGCAAGAGAAAGCTCCTTGGCATTCTTTCCGAAATAATTCTGGGCGCCGGCTTCGATACCGACGTAGTTATTGCCCATCGGCGCCAGATTGATATAAAGCTGCATGATCTCGTCTTTACTGAGCTGCTGCTCCAAAGTCATGGCAGAGAACCATTCCTGCACCTTTCTCTGGGTGGAACGCTGGTCCTGACCGGTAATGAGCTTAACAGTCTGCTGGGTGATGGTGGAACCACCGTGGGAGGCGGTACCGCCGTTAAAGAGTGCAGACAGGATTGCACTACCGATACGCTGCACGTCGATACCGGAGTGCTCCAGGAAACGCTCATCCTCGATGGCCATGATGGCTTCATCGATGTAGGTGTCCTTGACTTCGGTATAGGCAACATAGATACGGTCCACGTTCTCACTTCCGGTGAGCTTGGCGATGACCGTACCGTTGATATCATAAACGAAAGAGGTCTCGACTGTATCCGTCATGGAAATGTCGGAAATGGAAAGCGGGGTGGTCGAGGAGATATAGCCGATGAGCATACCGCCGCCGAATCCGCCGATCAGGAATCCCAGACACAAAAGGACGACCAGCACGGTTTTGACCACGTCCAGAACGGCGTGGAACACCTCGATATACCAGTGACGGTTATGGGCGGCGCGGGTGGGCTTTCCGCGAAGACGGGAACGAAGCTCGTCAGCCAGCGCGGAGTTCTCCGGCGGGCAGGGCATGGTGGAACGCGGGGCGCCGGCACGGGCGGCCGCTTTCTGTCTTTCCTGATCGTAGATCTGTTCGCGGGAATAGCCGGAGGCATTCCCGGAAGATGGCTTTCTTGCCGCCATGGTGGCATCCATAGGGGATTGCCCGCGTGGCGCGGCCGAAGAGGCACTTCTGGATCTCGGATCAGAGGAGGAAGGTCTTCCTCCGTTGTTTCTATTGTTACCGGACGGACGCGGATTTCCGTTTCCGTTCGGGCGGTTACTTGACATACATTACCTTCTTTAAGGGTCAAATGTAGGGGACTTGCTAAAAATCCACACTAATAATACCAGTAAACCGTGAATTATGCCAGTAAAGGGGAAATTGGAAAGAAGTGGGCAGTGCGATATAATGATAAAAGATGTTTGTGAGGGAGCAAGAGAATGGGGTTTTTCGAGAATAATAAAGAATATTCTGCCCGTTGCGTCGGCATTTCCAATGAGGGAATGGGCGTCGCGCGGATCAGTGCACCCAATGAAAAAGAAGACGGCTTAAAGGTCTTCGTAGAAGATATGCTCCCCGGCGAAAAAGCTTCCATTAAGATCACCAAGCGCGATGCCAAGATGACTTTCGGCGAGAAGGCTTCTTCTGAAACACCGGAAAGTGATGACAGAACGAAACCTGTCTGTCCGGAATTCGGGAAATGCGGCGGCTGCCAGATCCAGCATGCCACCTATGCCTGCCAGCTTCGCATGAAAGAATCCATGGTCAGATCCTGTCTGGTCCGTCTGGGGCATTTTCCGGAAGACGAGATCAAGGCCTGCATGGAGCCGATCCTCGGGGCCAAGGATCAGTATAACTACAGAAACCAGATGCAGTTTCCGGTGGAATACAGCCGGGAGAAGCGCTGCGTCCGTATCGGTCTTTTTGAAAGAAATACTCATCACATCGTGGAGCATGAGAAATGCTATCTGGCGGACCCAGCGGCAGAGATCGTAAGAAGTACCGCCCAGACTTTCTTTAGTGACCTGTCCCGTATGGATCAGGCAAAAGCACTTCGTCAGGTGGTCATCCGCACTGGTATGCTGTCCAAGGAGATGATGATCATCTTAGTGATCCGAAAGCAGGTCACCATCGATGCAGATGCATTTGCCGCAGCTGTCAGCGAGGAACTGAAGAAAGCCAAGAACGGCACCAGACTGGTCAGCATCTGGACAGAAGAAAGACCGTCTTCCGTCAAATGGAAGAACCCAAAGGGAACCTGGACCAATATCTGGGGCGAGACCACGATCCGGGAATTTCTGGAAAACCGTGTCTTCCGTATTTCTCCGGATTCCTTTTTCCAGGTCAACTCCAAGCAGGCGGTGACACTTTATAACAAAGTAAAAGAATATCTGCGGTTCGACGGCGTCCTTCCGAGGATGCTTCTGGATCTTTACTGCGGTACCGGAAGTATCGGCATTTTCTGCTCCGATGCCTGCCACCACATGTACGGCATCGAATCGGTGGAGTCCGCTGTGATCGATGCCCGAAGCAATGCCCGGGCAAACTATATCGAGGATACCGAATTCTTCTGCAGTAAAGCCGAGGATTTTGATTTCGGCGCCATGATGCCGGATGCTATCGTCATTGACCCGCCGAGAAAAGGCTGTGACGAAAAGCTTCTGGAAAAGATACTGGAACTGGCGCCTATGCGTATCGTATATGTTTCCTGTAATCCTGCAACCCTGGCCAGAGACCTTTCCCGGTTCTTCCAGATGCAGACGGAAAAGGGCGTCCAGTACGGCATCAAGAAGATCTGTCCGGTAGATATGTTCCCCCAGACCACTCATGTGGAGACGGTAGTGCTTCTGTCGAAGAATCTGGCGCCTAAGCCCCGCGTTGAATTTGAATTCTGATTTTATCCCGTCGAATTCGACGGGTTTAGAAGTGAAACGAGAAAAAATTAAGTTTTGTGCAACGAAGGCCTTCTATTTGTTGATATTCATAGTAGAAAGCAACTAAATCCTATCCGATGAATCCTTATGGAGGTCAATCATGAGAAGCACAGATGGCGACATCGTGGATATGTTTCTTGAAGGGAACGAAGATGCCATAAATGCGACTTCGGAAAAGTACGGACGTCGCATTCGAAATATTGCTTTTCGGATAGTTGGCAATATTCAGACCGCAGAAGAATGCGAGAATGATACGTATCTTGAAGCATGGAATCGAATTCCGCCAAGTGAACCACGCACATATTTGATGGCATTTCTTTCGCGTATTGTCCGGACGATTTCGATAAATCGAAGTGTGAGTGACCATCGGTTAAAACGATTTGCGTATATTGATGAATTGTCATCTGAGATGGAGCAGTGCATCGCTTCTTCGTCTTCTGTTGAGAAGGAATTAGATGCCAAATTGCTGATTGAAGCTATCAGTTCTTTTCTGAAAAAGCAGCCAAAAGAAAAGCGAGTTATCTTTATGAGAAGATACTATTATCTCGAAAAAACATCTGCTATCGCAAAATGCTTTGGATATAAGGAAAGTAGTATACGATCGATCCTGTTTCGAATGAGAAATGAGCTTCGAGAATATCTTGAAAAGGAGGAGATAATATGAAGGGTAAAGATTTGTTGAAGTTGATGTCCGAAGCCGATGTATCTCTTATCGAAGAATCTGAAAATGCTCCGCAGGTCGAAAAGAAAAAAATTTCAAAAATGGCATGGCTCCTGCCATTGGCCGGAGTAGTCGCCATCGTCTTTTTAATCGGGGTTGGAGTGTTGTTTCAAAATGGTAAGAAGCAGACAAGTATGAGTTCTGAGGAAAAAAGACATGAAGACATAGGATATTGTATCTATCTGGATAATATTGCCGGTGTAGAATTTCACTCAGCTGATGCCGAAGACAAAATCCGTTACGGACTTCCTTCAGATGGCTCTGATATTATTCTTTCTCAGTCGGATATAGGGGAATATATAGGTACGGTAAGTGATGATCGTGGTCAAGAGTTAGTGGGTAAGAAAGCTTATCACTATGCCAAATACCCGAAATATAACTCGATCATCATAGTGGAATTGGAGGATTCATATTCACTTTTCTGTGCATATGGTTATTCAGTCGATGTTCCCTTAGGAGATTCTCTGAAAGATGCTTTCACGAAGTACGGGTTGCCTGAAAAGGGGGTGAAAATCGAAGTCTATGACCATAATGAGGAACTAATAAGAACTATAACAGAGCGAAGTGATATAGAACAAATCGTTGAAATTCTTGTCAGTTGTAATAACATCGGGTATACAGAACCAAACCGTCGACTAGTTCAAGCATGGAATGAGACGTATGGAAATGATTATGTATATCTTGATGAAAAATCAGGCACCATAAAATACAGAGACATCATCATTGATCAAACAATTCAAGAGAGTATTACAAAAAGCTCTTTTGGTGGAGTTGAGACTAAATCAGAGGGCGAGCGTCTTCCAGTCGAGGATATGGCACATGAGTTATGGAATAAAGATTCGCTTGAACTGATCATAGAAGTTTCGGAAGGTTATCGTATTAGGCTCAACTATTGTCCTTTAGCAAGAAAAATCTCTGCATTTAACGGAGCATTCGATTTGACTGAAGAAAAAATGAAGAAACTTGATGCGCTTTTAAAATGAGTTCGGCTAAACCTTAGGTGTTCCGATATTCAGAATGAGGTTTTCGTTTTATAATGGAAACGGAGCAAGCTTTTATTCGTTTCGATTGAAAACGGAGGAACATTTTTATGAAGAAGAGGATCATTTCAGTTGTGCTGATGCTGGCCATGCTGTCTTCTGCAGTGGCCTGTAAGTCCAAAGAGAGTTCAGAAGATTCCACGGAAAAGACTACTCAGACTTCAGAGTCGGAGACGGAATCTGAAACCACGGAAACGACGGAGTCTACTACTTCTGAGACAACTTCGGAACCGGATACGGGTGTTTTCACGTTTACCAAGGATAACTATCCGGTGATCGATGGTTCGACGTCGACGAAGCCCATGGCGACTGCCATTACGTCGGTTATGCTGGGGATCCCGAGAAGTGAGGCGGATAGTTCCTTAGAGTTTCATAAAACGTCGGCTTCATTTAATTATCTGATGGAAGGAACGGCAGATATGCTGATCTGCGCCCAGCCGGCGGACTCAGTCTTCGAAGATATGAAGAATGCCGGTTTCGAATATGAGATGGAACCCTTCTCTGCAGAGGCGCTGGTATTTGTGGTCAATGCCAGTAACCCGGTGGAATCCCTGACTACGGAGCAGATCCAGAAGATCTATACCGGAGAGATCACAAACTGGAAAGAAGTCGGCGGCGAAGATAAAGAGATCGTGGCGATCCAGCGAAATGAGACGGCGGGTTCCCAGGTCATGATGGAAAAACTGGTCATGGGAGACCTCCCGATGATGGAAGCGCCCCAGGAACTGATGCCGGGGGATATGGCCGGACTCATTTCAGTGGTCAAGTCTTACGATAATTCCGCCGGTGCCATCGGATATACTCCCTACTACTATGCTACCAACATGAAGATGGCGGACGGGTTGAAGATCATCAAGGTGGACGACGTTATCCCGGATTCCGATACCATCGGAAAAGGCGAGTATCCGTTCTGTACAGCCTATTATGTGGTGCTTCCGAAAAAAGCGGCAGCAGATGCACCGGCACGGATCCTTTATGACTGGATCTTAAGTGAAGAAGGACAGAAACTGGCAGAGATGGAAGGATATGTTCCGGCTTCAAGAGATCCTTCTTCCCACAATGCAAGGCAGGTTGAAGTCGAGTGGGGCGCCTATCAGCCGGCGACCATGGCGGATGCGGTCTATACGAGACTTCAGGATGACGAGATCTCTGATTTCATCCCTTCTTCCGACTACGAGCGGGTATTTCCATATGCAGGTTCATTAAAGAAAGGATATGAAAGCTGGTCCTCGAAAAAAGGTTTCTTTTCTATATCGGGCCAGATCGTATGCGATGCGGTATATGACTATGTGTATTCTTTTGATGCGGAACACTATATTGTGACAAAGTATGAATATACAGATCCGTCAGATCCGTATGCTCCGGTAAATATCCGGGTCGGAGTCATCAGTGCGGATGGAAAGGCCTATACCGGACTTAAGTATTCATCGGCCCTGACAAGGAGATGGCGGGAAGGAAAACTGTATCTGGTGGAAACCAAAGATCAGGGAATCAACGTCTATCCTTATGATCTACAGAAGAACACGGTGGGAGACCCGGTTTTCTATAAACTTGACCGTTCCGGTGAAAACCCTTATGCAGATGTATCGCTGCTTGATACGATCTCGGATCGGTATGCCATATATCAGGACGAGTTCGAAGAATACTTTTATGTCTACGACGGCCAGACCGGACAGCCGGTGTCTTTCCCGGACGATATCCGTCTGACATATACGGCAGGAAATCTTGTATACGGATTTGACGAGTCCAGAGATAACAGCGAGATACTCTTCTTCCGTCCTTCCGGCGAGCAAGTGAATTTGCCAAAGCGGTATACCGGTGTCGAACCGATGGATGGGGATACATACCTTCTTCTGAGACTCGATTTAACCGGATGGGAAGTGATGGACGCGGACGGGAATATCCTTGCTTCGCTGGACGACGATGGAAATGTTATCGGAATATGGAACTATTCTATATCAAAAGAGTATTTCTATACTTTCAGCGATTCCCATGTGAATATGTACGATCATTCTTTAAAACTGATCAAATCCGTCGAATTAGATTCGGCAAAAGAATACTCAAATTGTGAATGTGTCGGAAACTATTTTTCCTCCCGCTTTACTGCATTTGCCGAGGAAGAAATTATCTACCGTGCCGGCTACGTTGAAACGGATATTCTGAATCTTCAGACCGGAGAGAAGACAAGCGTCGATGGTTCGTACGATATTGAGCAGGTGCCGGGATATCTGATCCTGTACGAACGGAATGTGTACGATTTTAGTAGAGCCAGATGGATGATCCTGGATATTTCGGATTTCCATAAGATCGCGGAAGGAATCGGATATACAGAGGTTTTTGAAGACATGAAGACCCATTCATTCTGGCTTGTGGAAAGAGATGACTACAGGACATCACATATGTCACTGATCGATGTGACGACCGGAGAAAGGGTCTTTCCCGAGGTCCCGAACCCCAGAGAGGAAGTTCTGGAAGCGGAGTATTTCTACGATGGAAAGGTCATTTATACAACCTGGCAGCAATATGACAGCGTCTACGATAGCGGATGCAGCAGTACGAATATGGCCGATCGCGACGGGAATGTGATCTTCCTTTATAACACAGTGTATTTGTCAGGGGATTAAAAGAAAAGGAGAGAATGTATGCCGGAATTAAAATGTCCGCACTGCGGGAAAACTTTTGTGGTGGAAGATACGGAACTGAATTCCATCGTATCCCAGATCCGGGATCAGGAATTCGATAAAGATCTTTCCGCCCGGGTCAAAGAGATCGAGGCCCATCTTTCGGAAAAGCACCAGCTGGATCTTCAGGCCAGCGAGAGTCAGCTGAAGCTCAGTCTTCATGCGGCCCATGAAAAGGAACTGGAAAAGCTCCGGGCGCAGATGAAGCAGATGGAGGAGAAAAATGCTCTTCTGGAAAGCCGGCTGTCTTCTTCGGAAGATAAGAAGAAGATCGCCGTAATGGAAGCGGTGCAGAAGATCGAAGAAGAAAAACGGGAACTGGAAAGTAAGCTTTCCGGCGAGAAGCGGGATCTGGAAAAAGAACTTCTTCAGGAAAAAGATACGAGAAAACTCCTTCTGGAGCAGAAAGACGAGCAGATCGCCTACTATAAAGATCTGAAGACGAAGATGTCCACGAAGATGGTGGGCGAGACCTTGGAGCAGCATTGCGAGATCCAGTTCAACCAGCTTCGTCCTACCGCTTTCCGGAATGCCTATTTCGAAAAAGATAATGATGCCCGGACCGGAAGTAAGGGCGACTATATCTATCGGGAATGTGATGAAAACGGCATCGAGATCATTTCCATCATGTTCGAGATGAAAAATGAAATGGACGAGACGGCCACCAAGCATAAGAATGAAGACTTCTTTAAAGAACTGGATAAGGATCGAAGAGAGAAGAATTGCGAATATGCGGTGCTGGTGTCTCTTCTGGAGAATGACAGTGAACTTTATAATGCCGGAATCGTGGACGTGTCTTACCGCTACGAGAAGATGTATGTGGTGCGTCCCCAGTGCTTCATCCCGATCATTACCCTTCTTCGGAATGCGGCGCTGAATTCCCTGCAGTATAAGCAGGAACTGATGGTGGTCCGAAACCAGGACATCGATATTTCCAATTTCGAGGACAGCCTTCTGCGGTTTAAAGATGATTTCAGCCGGAACTATAATCTGGCCCATTCGCATTTCGACAAGGCCATCGAGGAGATCGACAAGACGATCCAGCATCTGGAAAAGGTCAAGAAAGAACTCTTAGGATCAGATAACCAGCTGCGTATCGCCAACAATAAGGTGGAAGATATTAATGTCAAGAAACTTACGAAGGGAAATCCCACCATGCAGGCCAGATTCGATGAACTGAAAAAGGGAAACGATCAGTGATCCCGTACGCGTGATATGGGGACGTTCGGGACCAATAAGAAAACAGCATAAAAAAGAGACTGTCCGTGAGGGCAGTCTCTTCTTTTCTCTTGTAGTTTCTATTTCAGGCAATTACTTTACAGTTACCTTTGTGATGTGCGGGTTTACGCCCTCATACCAGTAGAGGAAACCTTCCATGTCGATGGTGTCGCCGATCTTCAGGTTCTGAACAGCCTTATAGACCTCAGTGTCTTTGCCGCAGAGATAGGACTCAACGGTGAAAGTATAGGTCTTATCGTTAACGGAAACGTTGAAGTACAGGTCATCGCCTTCTTCACCGGAACCGTCCCACTTGTAAAGGAAAGCTACATCGTTGCCGGCGGCATCCTTGGAAGCTTCTACCTTCATGCCGGTGAAAGAAGCCAGCTGGTTCTGCTTCATGATCAGACTGTCGGTACCGAGTTCAGCAGTAACATCTACCGGAGTGGCGATCCAGTTGCCGTCGATGATCTCAAATGTTGCGCCTTCAGCGATCTCTACTTCACCGGACCATTCTGTCTTAAAGCCCTTTACACGGATCTTCTGGCCGTCAACCAGCTTAGCGTAATCCTCTTCCGAGCAGGTCATGTTGTATACGAAATAAGCACCGTCTTCATCCTGCAGATAAACGGTAGCCTTATTGTCCCACCAGGACTGCTTGCCCTGAACATAAGCCTCGATGGTTACTTCGGTATCCATACCGGTCGCGATATACTGAGCATAGTCCATGACCTTACCGGCTTCTGCTGTAGTGTCTGCGGTATCCTCGGTGGCAGCTGTATCTTCAGTAGCAGCTGTGGTATCCTCGGTAACCTCAGCAGTGGTCTCAGCTGTGGTGGTAGCGGCGGTGGTGGAAGCGGTTGTTTCGTCCTTCTTGCAGCCGGCCATAGCCAGGAGCATGGAAGCAGTCAAAACAGCGATAATGCACTTTTTCATAGTGATCAACTCCTCATTTTCGTTTCTTGATAATTTTTCAATACCCATAATACAAGGCCGGAAAAATCTCTTTTCCCTAACCGAGACTCATTATACGACTATTTAGGAGACTGTCACGCTTTTTTCTTTCTCAGGGCGCGATAAACTACATATGCACCAATCAGCAGCCAGGAAATAACGAGAGTTATAAGCAAAATCACGGCAGTTTGCGGGAGCTTTCCCAGGTCTTTGATGCTGCCGGTGGTCTGGCTTTCGATCTGGTCCAGACGGTACAAAGTGCGCATATCGCCATAGAGTTTCTCGTAATATTCGTCGTCGATGGTCTGCTTTCTTCTTGTGGATTTGGTCACGTTTTCGATCAGGTCACCGGCGGCATTTCGAAGAGAGGCCGATCCGTTAAAGACCGGGGTCACGAAGGTGCATTCCGTGTGGGACAGAAGCATTTCGCAGGCTTCGATCTTGACCCGGTAGTGAAGTGCGTCGGTCTCGCTTTTCTGGGAAAGGTAGCTCTGGTACGCATCGGACTTTCTGGCTTTTTCCGTTACCGGCACATAGCCTTCGGTCTGACAGTAGGAAAGCTGCACATCATTGGACAGCAGATAGGAGGCGAAAAGCCAGCTGGCCAGAACTTCGCCGGGATCTTCTTTATTGAAAAGGCAGATGGACGGGCCCTGGGAGATCATCTTCGGGTTGGAAGGATCAAACTGCGGAACCGGATACACGGCGGTTTCAAACTCCACAAGCTTTTCTTTACTGATGTCGATATTCGGGGCATGGGAACCCATCCAGGTGGCGCCGGCCGTGGAATCGATGGCGAAGATGCATTGGCCGGCATTTAAAAAGTTTGCCGGGTAGCTGCTGATCTTGAATGTGGAAAAAGCACCGGTCTTGGCGTGGGAAGAGATCTCATCAAGAAGGCTCCGGGTAGTGTCATTGAAGATCAGGACTTCGCCGGAAGGAGTGGAGTAGCCCGCTTCCTTCTGGAAAAGCATCTGGATCATCATGTTGTCGCTGGACTTATAGATGAAGGGGATCATGGTCTTCTGGCCGTTGATGGCATAGGTGCCGTCGGCATTTTTCTTCGTGGCGGCTTCCGATACTTCGAAGACGAAATCCCATGTCAGTACATCGGGAAGAGTGTAGCCCAGCTTTTCCACGTAATCTTTATTGACGTAGCAGGCCTCGGTGGAACGCATGAAAGGAAGGGCGAAATGCTCGTTTCCGATGCGGCATTCCTCGATATACTGAGGGATCAGTTCACTTTCTTTCGGAGAATCAAACTTCACTTCCGATCCGCCCAGACCGTATTTCTTGTCGGACATCAGGGAATCCAGCGGTACCACCACATTATCACCGGTCATGTAAGTGGCGATATGGTCCGGATAGGTGATGCAGATATTCGGTGTGGTATTGGTGCTGATGTTGGTGATGACATCGTTATAGATCTGGCCGTAATCTGTGTAGAAACGGATGTTGACGTGGATGTTCGGGTACAGTTTCTGAAAATCCGTTACCGCCTGGTTATAGATGTTTTTCTGGGTGGCATTGGTATCGTTTTTCGCCCAGAAAGTGATCTCATAGACGTGGGATTCGTCAAACTCGTCCGGCACATCGAAGGCATGCAACGGTTTGGCGCCATGACAGGAAGTCAGGGTCACGCACATGGGAAGAAGAAGGCACAGCATAAGAAGGA
>CADBGD010000028.1 GCA_902794115.1 Oscillospiraceae bacterium | reverse complement strand
GGAAGTGGGTCTTTACTATGAAAACGGCGTGGGTGTGGAAATGTCGAAAGAAGAGGCTTTCCGCTATTACGAAATGGGCGCCAAAGCCGGCCACCACACAGCGATAGTCTGTCTGGCGGTCTGCCTCCGTTCCGGTATCGGCTGCGATCCGGACCCCTATAAGTCGGCGATCCTTCTGGAAAAAGCGATCCGGATCGGAAACAGCCGGGCCTTCCATCTTCGTGCCCTGGATCTTTTAGAAGACGATCCGGATGACGAGCGGGCGCTCAATCTGGAAATGATCGCTGCCGGAAGCGGATTCATCCGTTCAGCGCTGTTTCTGGGCGGGTATTTTCTCCGGAAACCCGAGATTTCAGATCACCGGGAAAGGGCGATCCACTATTTCCGTCTGGCGGCCAAAGAAGGCGACCAGAACGCGAAGTTTGAGCTGGCAGAACTTCTGGATACCGAGGAAAACCGGAAAGACCAGAAGATCCAGGAGGAGATCCTGACCCTCTATAAAGAAAGTGCAGACGGTGGCAATCCTCTGGCGGCATACAACATGGCAGTCCGGTATAAAGATCCGTCGGAACAGGCAAGTCCGGTTACGTTAACGGAGTCCGAAAAACGGATTTCCCCGAATGTCCGAAAGCGCCTTTCGGTCCACTATATGTGCATCGCGGCAGCAGGCGGGATCCCGGCTGCTTCCCAGGAAGTGGCGGACAGAAGTTTCTGGGGCGATGGCATCAATGTGGATTTTAAATCCGCGTGCGGTCTTTATCACTTCTGCGCGGACGAGCTGGAAAATAAGTCCTTTCTGGCCCGCTATGCTTTCTGCCGGGTCGTGACGGCGATGGAATTTGTATACGGGAAAATAGGGGATACCGACCGGGCATATCAGAGTCTGATCGAAAACAGCCGGAGCCGCACCACGCGGGGAAGCAAAGAGTGGAACGAAGGAATGAACCTTCTTGAAGAACTGGCAGACGAGAAGATCCCGGATGCGCTGATCTTTCTTCCTCTGGCAAAAGCACTGTCCTTCGGCGTGAATACAGATCTTTCGTCTGAAAAAGATCAGGCGATGCTTTCGTATATCGATTCCCTTCCTGATTCCCGGGAAAAATACTATGTGAAGGGCCTGATGTGCGCGATCCTGAAGCCGAAGCAGATCCCGGAGGCGATCCGCTATCTCCGTTATGCCCGTACTGCCTATCAGGCATGTAATGCGGATCAGATCCTGGGAAATCTGTACAGGTCTTTTTCCCGCTGCTTCGGAAAGATCCGAAAAGAAAAAGTCATGGTCCTGGAAAATGCATTTGCCGGCTGGACATCGCCGCTTCAGAAAGATGAAATCGCGAAGATCCGTGACATGAAGGCGAATAGAAGAAAAGGATCGATCTGGGACGAAGGGGCATCCTGGAATGAGAAAAAAGCCTCCCGGCTTGAGCTTTTGAACACGGCGGCGGCGATCTATATGGAAGCATATCAGACCGGACAGAGCAGGACTTTAGGCGCCTATACCCGGACCTGCAATGACATTACCGATGCGAAGATGTTTATCGTGATTCCGGGAATTGTACTTATTTCCGCGCTTCTGTGTGTGCTGGTCACGATCTTCCGGGTGCTCTGGGCCCTTGAAAGAAAGCAGAGCCTGACATTCTGGGGGATCCTCAAAATGTACGGAAATACGTTCTCCTGGGGACTTCTGGCCGCAGTATTAGTGATTTTCGCAATCTATCTTGTGGTAGACGTTAAGAGATTAGTAAGACAGATCAAAATGAAAAAAAGAACCGAGGCGGCGCTCAAAAGAACCGAAACGCTGAACCGGTTATCGAAATCATAAAGCAAAGGAAGTTTGAAAATGGCGGTACATGTAGTTCTTTATGAACCGGAGATCCCGCAGAATACGGGAAATATCCTTCGGACCTGTGTGGCGACGAAGACGAAGGTGCACATTATTAAACCTTTGGGCTTTGAGCTCAATCACGACACCTTGAAGAGAGCTGCGTCGAATCATCTGGATCTGGCGGAATATGATTTCTACGAGAATTTCGAGGATTTCGAAAAGAAGAATCCCGGCGAATACTTCTATATGACCCGGTACGGAAAAAAGCCCCATAGCGGATTTGATTTCAAATCGATCCAGAAGGATATTTACCTGATCTTCGGAAAGGAGAGTACCGGGATTCCCTACGAGAGACTGGCTTCTCATCTGGACAGGTGTTTCCGGATCCCGATGGCGGAAACATGCCGGAGCCTGAATCTTTCCAACGCAGTGGCTATCGCCCTTTATGAGGTGATGCGCCAGCTGGATTATCCGGATCTTTCTTTCCATGAAGTGCAGAAAGGAGAAGACTTCCTGGAGTCTTTTGACATACGGCCGCTGAGCAGATAAGAGTAGGAGGCTTCCCATGAGTGAGAGCAGATCTTCCGACGACAAATCTTCCAAGGGCATATTTCCCGACGAGAACACTTCTTTGGGAAATGCACTCCGGAGTGGTGAAAAAAAGAAACTCTGGCAGGAGATCACGGCAATTTTGTGGCTCCCTTTGGTGGCCTTCCTTTCGGAAGGATGTTTTGCTCTTCTTATCGGGTATCCGCTATCTTTTTATACAGGCTCGCTGATCCTTAGCGCTGCTTTCGGGGTGACGGCGCTTCTGCTTTTGATCCCGAAACGTAAAATCTGTGCTGTTTCTATTGGCATATTTACCCATATATTGACTGTTATCTATATTTCCCAATACATCTATTTCCGTATATTCGGAACCATTTTTGTATGGGGATCTCTGGCATCCGGCGGCGCCGGAGCCGTGGTGGAGTATTCCAACGTGGTCCGAAACGCCATGGCTGACGGCTGGTGGGGCATTCTGCTTCTTCTTTTGCCCTCTGTCCTTTACTGGCCGCTGATCCGGAAATTTGTTCTGAATCTTCCGGTGCCGGGAAAGAAATATATCTTTTCCATGGCCGGTGCCTATCTTCTGGTCACCCTTGTGGGGCAGGGCCTGATCCTTTCTGACAGAAAAGGCGCGTCCAGTCCGAGACGTCTCTTTCTGACGGAGTTTTCCCAGGACGCCTCGCTTCGCCGATTCGGTCTTCTTCCCACCATGGGGCTGGATTTCCGGATGAATATTCTGAAACTGTCCGTGAATGAGAAGACGAATATCGATGTCAGCGGTATTGTCATCGAAACCATGTCTGCGGAAGAAAAAGAAGCGGCCGGACTGAATGCCACACCGACTCCGTCCCCGACGCCGGAACCGACACGGGCGCCGGAAGCCACTCCGACTTCGACACCGACACCCTCGCCCACTCCTACGCCGTATCCGAAAAATGTTCTGGATATCGATTTTGACCTGGAGGCCGACGATAAGACCTACCGGGAGATGAATGAGTTCTTTTCACAGAGGACCCCTACCACTATGAATGAATATACCGGCATGTTCGAAGGAAAGAACCTAATACTGATCACGGCCGAGGCATTTTCCGGATATGTGATCGATCCGGACCTGACTCCGACACTGTATAAACTGTCCACGGAAGGGTTTGTCTTCAACCACTTTTATACGCCGATCTGGTACGTCAGTACCTCGGACGGTGAGTTCGTGGAGACCACAGGACTGATCCCGAAATCCGGCGTATGGAGCTATACGAAGGTGGCGAAAAACTACATGCCGTTTGCATTCGGAAACCAGTTTGCCGCCCTGGGCTATAAGACCTTTGCATTCCACAACAACACCTATACCTACTACCACCGAGACCGCTCCTATCCCACCATGGGCTATACCTATTACGGACTGGGGAACGGCCTGGAGGTGGAGCATACCTGGCCGGAGTCCGACGTGGAGATGGTGGAAAAATCCGTGGAGTATTTCCTGGACGGAAGCGGACAGCCGTTCCATGTCTACTACATGACGGTCAGCGGACACCTTCCTTATGCAAATGGAGATAACAAGATGTCCACCAAGCATAAAGATGAGGTCAAAGATCTGGATTATAGTAAGCACGTCAAAGCCTACATCGCCTGCCAGATGGAACTGGACCGGTCGCTGGAACTTCTTCTGCAGGAACTGGAAGCGGCGGGAGAACTGGAAAACACGGTCATCGCCTTAGGCCCCGACCACTATCCGTATGGACTTGAAAACAGTGAGTATAAGGAACTCTGCGGAAAGCCCATGAAGGAGCCTTTCGACCTTTATGAGAACACGTTTATCCTCTGGAGCGGCGACATGACGGAACCGGTGGTGATCGATAAATACTGCAGCAGTCTGGATATTGCGCCGACTTTAGCCAACCTCTTCGGCCTTCCTTATGATTCCCGCCTTTATATCGGCACGGATATCCTTGCGCCGGAACCGAACTATGTGATCTTCGATGACAGAAGTTTCATTAACGATAAGATCATGTACAATGCCCGAAACGGCACGGTCACGGCACTGGTGGATGAAGAGATCACGGAAGAATATGTGAAAGAATGCATCGAATATGTCAGTGATCTGTTCTATAACTCGGCGCACATTATCGACAAAGACTACTACGGATATCTGTTCCCGGACGGCGTGCCGTGGGAACCGGACCCGGATCCGGAAGGATGATACAGATACAGGATCTTCGGTAAATGCACCCCGGGAACTCAGCGGCTCTTCTTCGCGTCAAAAAGACTCTGGTCAGCGGCAATAATCAGCTCGGAGGCATCCAGCTGATCGTCGTAGACGGCGTAGCCGTAACTTAACGTCAGGTATATTTCCTTCCCCTCCATCAGAAGCGGCTTCCGGATGAGGGTGTGGGAGATACGGTTACTGAGAGTATGAGCTCCGTCGATGGCCGTGTCCGGCAGGATCAGGGCGAATTCATCATTTCCGACACGGAATATATCATCCGCGGAGCGGGAGCAGGAACGAAGGATATCTGCCATATACTGCAGGGCAATATCCCGGTTCTCGATTCCGTAGGTGGAACAGAATTTTGTGAAATGATCGATGTCCATCAATATAACACAGAAACCGGCTGTATAGCCTCTTCCGCGGACACGGGCAAACACCCGCATATTCCGGCGGATCATCTCCTCAAAGGATTTCCGGTTATAAAGACCGGTCACTTCATCTACCGTTGCCATCAGATGCATCTTGGAAGAAAGCTCATCATACTGGCGGTTCTTCTGCATCAGTTTCTGGGCGGTGTTCTTTTCTTCGGAGATATCTCTGGAGATCCCCCAGACTCCGAGGATCTCTCCATCCTGACCGATCAGCGGATAGGTGGAAAGGGAAAGCCAGATGCTGCCTGCCGTGGAACGGGAACCGGTAAGGACCAGATGACGCTCCTGATTGACCAGCGGCTGTCTCGTCTCCAAGATGCGGTCCTCTTCTTCGGTCCGGGATTTCGCTTCCTCTTCCATGACAAAATCGGAAAGAGAACGGGATACGATCTCTTCCGGGGTCTTATATCCCAGAAGCCGGGCGAAGGAGGAAGAGCAGAGCATGTACCGGTGAGAAGTGTCTTTGAAAAAGACAGAGAATTCCACCTGGTTGAGGAAGGTCTGAAAAAGCGCATCTTTCGGGAGTCTGGAAAAAAACTCTGACGTGGGGTCAGATGCAGATGTCATATAGTTATCCCCCTATCCGTACGGGTCTGATCAGCGAACGATCAGTAAAACAATGGCAATCGCGGCCAGTGCCAGAAAGACAATGGCCAGGCCGATCGTTGAGAAGTTCTTTACTTTACGGGCATCTACCAGCGCCGGGAAATGCCGCTTGATGAACAGGAAGTATTTGTCCCAGATGTCAGAGAACCATACGGCGATCTTGCGGAAGGTGACGAGAAGTCTTTCCGAGAACTTCATGCCTTTCTTATACACCAGCTGATCGTCTGTATATGAGAAATGCTCCTTGACCTTCTCTTCGGAGATGATCGTGGCATTCGTCGGGGCGATGGGCCTTTCGGTGGATTGCAGAAGTTCGTCGTCGATGGAAACAAATGCGGAGTCGGAGGCAAAGGGATCTTTCTTATCGTCGTTCTGCGAGCTGGATGATTTCCAGGCAGGAGCAGAATAGGTCGAGACGGTATGCAGTTCCTCCATCAAAGGATTCTCTACTGTCGATACCGGGGCAGAATACTCCATCGGTTCTTCCTGCTCAATGGTTTGCTGTTTGTCCCGAACCGTGTGACGCATGACCTTCTCCTTTCCCCAACGCATTATTACGGTCAGTATATCACGATTTCCCCTTCTTGTGATGAAGATTACTAATAAAAGGCAAAACTTTTTAGTGTTTTTTGGTCTAATTGCTGTATAATATTAGCATCTGTTGAAACGAGGACGTTGTGGATGAATCGTGTTTTCTTTGACTTGAACGCATTGGCGTTCTGGTCTGCTGATTCTTTGGACAACAAAAGACTGATTTCCAAGGGCGATGTGATCATCTCCGATGAGGCAGCGCTGGAGTCGTCCATCCTCAAAGAGGCACCCGTTGACCCGGATGTGCAGAAGATGCTTTTTTCTCTGATGGAAGCCGGGTACAGTCTGAATATTTGTGACGACGCGGCAGTCAACACGATCAAGGCGGCATTAAGACGGTTCGGTCTCATCGAAATGTTCGATAAGATCGTCACTGCGGCAAGACCGGATACGGCAGCCAGGAATCTCAAAAAGCTCAGAAATAACGAGGACCTCTTTATCTTCGTGGGAGACAGTGAGAAATGTATCGAGGCCATGACGGAATGTCAGATTCCGTGTATCGCCTATGGTGAGAACCGCCGGGATGTTTTCCGGGACTGTTTCGCAAGTGCGATGGATACGCTGGAAGTGGAAGATCAGGTCTATACGGTCCGGGTGATCCACGATCTGGCCAGAGCCGCCATTGAGAAAAGAGTCCGGATCCTGGGGATCGACGGCATCGATTTTGCCGGAAAGAAAGTCTTTGCCGAGCGGCTGGGAAAATATCTGACCATGCTCGGCCAGGAATACCTGGTCGTGAACCTGGAAGATTTTCACCGTTCGGTGGAACAGAGCTATCGGGGAGAGGACCCGGTGGAAGCCTACTACTTCAACGGATTTAACTTCGACAAGCTGATCGATGAGGTTCTGGACCCGTTTTTGAAGAAAGGCAGTATTGACAAAGTTGTCTACTGCCTGGACAATACATACGATGCATTTGTAAACGAACGCGAATACCGGCTCTCCGAGGAGGGCATCATGATCCTTCTGGGTCCCATGATGTACCGGGAACCACTTCTCCGGTACTTTGACATGACGGTCTATATGCATGTGGACTACAAGGAATCGGAACACCGTGCTTCGCTTCTGGATGCACCGCTATACGGAGAAGATCCGGTGGAAGTGTACAAGAAAAAGAATATTCCGGCGCAGAAGATGTATGTCGAGAGGCATGATCCCTTCGAGCATCGGGATTTCGTGATCGATAATTCGAATTATCACCGCCCGTTTTTCATGACCTGACCAGTGTGGCTTCGTTCTTCTTGCATCTTTGGTGGGAAAGGGCGAAAAATGCGGCAAAGAAAAGATAGAAAATTAGAGATGAAAGGGTGAAAAACACATGCAGAGGGTTTTGGTCATAGGTTGTGGCAAGCTGGCCCGTGCCGTTATTCCTTTGATGGCGAAAAATTCAGTTTATTTCCGGGAGGTCTGCCTGGCCGGACGTTCCAAGGAAAAATGCGATACGTACAAGAAGAAATATTCGTCCGATAAGCAGAAGATCGTGACGGCGTACGTCGATATCCAGAATAAAGAGAAGACCCTTCTGATGGCAAAGATCTATAATCCGGATCTGGTGATCAATCTTGCCCCGTCTTCTTTGAATCTGATGGTCATGGATCTGTGCCTTTCCATCGGTGCGAATTACATTGACGCTTCTTTATACATTCCCAAGGCCTCCGCTCTTTGTGATATCAATGCGGAATATGCCTATGACAGAAAGTTCCGGGAACAGGGTCTGACTGCGATCATCGGCTGCGGATTTAATCCGGGTGTGATCAATGCGCTGGGCCAGTATGCGGCCGGAAAACTGATGGATGAGATCGAGACGGTGGATGTTCTGGATATGAATGCCGGAACGAATGCCCATCCGTACCTGATGAATACGCCGATGACGACCAGTCTTCGTCAGATCTCTTCCGAGAGCCGTATGTTCAAAGACGGAAAGATCATCAGCGTGCCGCCGATGAGTGTGCAGGCCAAGTATTCTTTCCCGGAGATCGGAAAAAGAAATCTCTACATGGTCGATCACGAGGTGATCGATGCCCTGAGCGGCGAGCTTCCGGGTGATCCGACGATCCGCTATTTCTCCGGATTCAAGCGCACCTTCATGTCTATGGTCAAGGTGCTCCGGGATGTCGGCATGACCTCCACCAAACCGGTGGATATCGATGGGCAGCAGATCGCGCCGCTGGATTTTCTTTACGAAGTTATGCCACAGCAGGAAGATCTTTGCGCCACGGCAAAGGGTAAGACCGGTGTCGGTATCCTTTTGAAAGGAAAGGCGGAAGGCGAAGAGAAGAATGCACTCCTTTACACACTGGTGGATCACCAGCAGTGCTTCGAGGAATTCGGCGCTTCGGCGACAGACTTTATGGCGGCCGCGGCACTGGTGGCCGGTGCCAGCCTGATGGTACTGGGACTTTGGAAGCAGGACGGCGTTCACATGATCTCGGAATTCGATCCGATCCCGTTCCTGAAAGAACTGAAAAAGCAGGGTCTGGAATATAAGGTGCTGGAAGAGGCACCGGAGCTGGATGTCACTTCAGATGTCAGCGAGGACGACGGCGAGTAAGTGCATTTCAATTAGAAACTAGATAGACTTCTTCCCATCCGGCAAAGACGGATCCGAAGAAGTCTTTTTCTTTCCGGTGGAGATGCTGACAGCGGCAAGGAGCAGGAAGGAAATGCCACTGATGACGCCGCCGAGGATGCTTCCCGGAGCGGTGTAGTGAAGATGCAGAATGTAGTTTCCGGAGGGGATAGTTGCGCAGATCCAGGCGTCTTTATAGGCGCGGACCGGAACCGTCTTTCCGTCCAGATACATGGTCCAGCCTTTTTCGTAAGGAATGTTCGTCAGAAGTACGGAATCCCCGTATACCACTGTTTCCGCAGTGATCCCGTCAGCCGTGGTCCGCATATTAAAGATGCCGAATGTGGCGCTTCCTGTGTAGATATTCCAGTTGATGGCATTGAGATATCCGAAGGAGCAGCTTCCGCGGAACACTTCTTCCGGATTCTCTGTGACCACTTTAACGTTGACCTGCTGGCCGACCTGAAACGATCCCAGATCCAGAAGCACGGTTCCCGGGTTATGGGAGATCGTGGTCAGAAGGTGATCGTTCAAATATACCTGGGCCGGGTTCTGCCGCTGCGGAAGAGTGATTGCGCAGTACATGGGGTCCATAAATAGGGTACTGGTGGAAAAAACCATTGTGTTCGGAGAAACCAGCTGACCCTCCACTTTTCCCATATCCTGAAATGGCCGGGCAGGAAGCGCGGGCCAGAGGGAATAGATCCACTCGTTTAAAAATTCAAAGTGCGTCTCGAAGACCGGAGCGGAGCGCTGCGACGGATCATCGGGTTCGACCGGAAGAGTGGTGATGTACATAGCCGGAACGTCCCGTAAAAGCATATCGGTCGCATCACATTGGAAAGTCACATCGTGGTGTTCTGTGTCGGTGTCTGAACCCAGGCTCTGAAGAAACAGGGACAGACCGTCTTCTTTTCCAAAAAAGGAAGGGATCAGGAAATACTGCGGAAGCAAAAGTCCGGCGCCGATCCCGGCAGCCAGGCAAAAAGAAAGAAGCCGGGATAGAGCATGGCGGGAAGAGATCCTGGCTCCGGTGAAAAGAAGAAAGAGAAGCGGAACAGGAAGAAGAAGGAGTCCCCATGCTGCATTGGCGCAGAGAAACAAGGCCCAGAGAAGAACGGTGCGTATGGAGATCCGGAAAACAGATCCTGCCGATTTCTTCGGGAAAAGGTCCGCCATAAGAAGCGGCAGAAGGAAGAATGTGTCAGAGACAGGAAGAGAGAAAAGGAGGCATAGAAGAAGCGCAATACCGGAATACACGGCGCCTGCTGCGCCACAAAGGAGAAAAGAAACGAGGCGATTCTTTTCGGGCTTGTCCGAAGCCGAAGTTTTTACCGTTGGTCTGGTCAGGAAAGGAACACGGAGGCGTCCCGGTAACCAGGCCATGGCCACACCCGACAGGGAGAGCCGGAGGGCACTGAGGAGATTCAGAATCTGGGGATGGACCTTTTCAGGAAGAAGAGAAACCAGCGGATCCAATATGCCGCCAAAACCGGAGAGCAGGGCGCGAAAGAGGCTCATACCCATCCCATAGGAAAAGGTATAGGTGCTGATATCGGACCGTGTCAGATGGTCGCGGAAAATGTGTAAAAGGATCAAAGGCCGTTCACCAAATCCCCCGGATCGGGAAGTATAGATACCGGTCAATATGAAAAGAAGGCCCCAGAAAAGAAATAAAAGGATCCAGAGCAGGAACCAGCGGGAAAAAGGAACAGAATCAAATGCCGGAAGTTTCGTCTCCGGCATATCGGCAGAATGATCGATGGTACTTTCCACCGGATCAGTCTTCTTTACGGAAGACTGATCTGAAAAACCGATAGAGTGTTTCTGTTTGGTTGTTTTTTTCTTTTTGCTCATTGTGTTCCTTCCCTTATCTTCTTCCCATGATACCACACCCGATATTGAAAAAATCGGCTATATCTGGTATATTCGTCTATATTTACACGTTTACAGATGCTTTGGAAAATGTCCGAAGCGATATAGTTTACGCCGCGTCGGGAGTACAGACAGCCCGCGCGTGACAAAGGAAGGAAAGGAAAGAACGTGCCTGAAGACAGTATAGGCCAAATAATTTTTGACCTCGTCATCGTTTTTATTTTCATTCTCATTAACGCCTTTTTCTCGGCTGCCGAGATGGCGGTGATTTCCCTTAATGACGCCAAAGTCAAAAAACAAGCGGAAGAAGGGAACCGTAAAGCCAAGCGCATCCTGAAGTTTATTGAAAACCCGGCGACTTTCCTGGCTACCATCCAGGTAGGCGTAACGCTGGCCGGATTCCTCTCCAGTGCATTTGCCGCAGATAAATTCTCCGGAAGAATGACCAGCTGGCTCGACCCCAACGGAAAGTATTCCTGGCTGGGAACAGTCTGCACCGTGGTGGTAACAGTTATCCTGTCCTATTTTTCTCTGGTACTGGGCGAACTGGTACCGAAGCGGATCGCGCAGAATAACGCAGAAAAGCTGGCCTATGGCTCCTCTTCCATTGTCCGGACTTTCGGCACATTAATGAAGCCTTTCGTCCGTTTCCTGACTCTTTCCACCAATGCGGTGCTGCGTCTCCTGCATATCGACCCGGAAGTCAAAGAGACGAACGTGACCGAAGAAGAGATCCGCATGATGGTCGATGTGGGGTCGGAAGAGGGTTCCATCGAAGATTCCGAAAAACAGATGATCCAGAACATCTTCGAGTTCAACGATAAAGATGTGGTGGAGATCATGACCCACAGAAAGAAGATCGTGGCGCTGCCCATCGATGCCTCTTTCGAAGAAGTCATGGATATCGCCCGAAATGAGAAATATACCCGTATCCCGATCTATAAGGAGACGATCGACGAGATCGTGGGTATCCTGCATATCAAGGATCTTCTGGGCATCTCCAATCAGGATGGGGACTTTTCGCTGGAAAAGATCATGCGTCCGCCGCTCTTTGTGCATGAGACGAAGAAGATCTCGGCGCTTTTCCATGAGATGAAGCGGGGCAAGATGCAGCTGGCCGTTATCGTCGACGAGTACGGCGGAACCATGGGTATCGCCACCATCGAGGATATGCTGGAAGAAATCGTCGGAAGCATCACAGATGAATTTGACGAAGAAGAGCAGGAACTTCTGAAGATGAATGACGGCGGTTTCCTGGTACGGGGCGATATGACCCTCAGTGACCTGGAAGAGGCCATTGGTGTGAATCTCGACAGTGAAGACTACGATACCATCGCCGGACTGACGCTGAGCCTTCTGGATCGTGTGCCGGATCACGGCGAAACACCGGAAGTCCAGTATAAGAACCTGAAGATCAAAGTGATCCAGGTGGAAGAGAACTGGATCGCCAAAGTGCTTTTGCATGTGATCCCGCAGGAAGAAAACGAAGACGAAGAAAAAGCGGAGGAATAAGACCTCCGCTTTTTTATTGCACTTATTCAGGATTGAAAAATCAGACCAGCGCGAAGTACAGGATGACCACGATGCCGGCCAGGATCCGGTAGGCACCGAAAATCTTGTAATCATGTTTCTTTACGTAGTTCAGAAGGGCGCGAAGAACGAACATGGACACGATAAAGGCAATGGCGCATCCTGCCAGGAGTGTGACCATTTCCATAGTAGTGAAGTGGAATCCGAACTTCAGCATCTTTACAAGACTTAAGCCGGCCATGACCGGTACAGCCAGGAAGAAAGTGAATTCCGCGGCAGTTGTCCGGGAGATGCCCATAGCCAGAGAGCCGATAATGGTGGAGGCGGAACGGGAAGTACCCGGAATAATGGAAAGGCACTGGAACATGCCGATCAGGAATGCGTCTTTAAAGGACAGGTCATCCACACTATCGATGCGGGGCAGTTTATTCTTTCTTTTCTGCTCGACCAGGATCAGGACCAGACCGTAGAAAGCCAGCGCCGCGCCGATGATATACGGTGTCTGAAGATGGGCTTCCACATAGTCGTCAAAGAGCATCGTTACGATAAAACCGGGAATACATGCCACAACGACCTTGAACCACATCATGAAGATGTCCTTCTTAATGAAGCATTTCTTCTTGGACATGCCCGGCTGTTCTCCGTAGCCGAAAGGCCACAGACGCTTCCAGAAGGTGACGACCACGGCCATGATCGCGCCCAGCTGGATCAGGATGAAAAACATATTTTTAAATTCTTCGCTCTGGTTGAGCGGCAAAACGGCGTCAACAAGGAGCATATGGGCGGTACTGCTGATAGGAAGCCACTCTGTGATGCCTTCCACGATACCGATCAGGATAAGTTTGAACCATTCAAATGCTGTCATTTTTTCCCCACCTTTGATAATATGTGTTTCAGTATAACACAATCTTTTCTGTCCCGCGCGAAATGCGAGAGGGCGGAAGGGAACCGAGGATGAGGAAGAATGGAAGCAAAAAGAAGAATTCACCCCAGATTAAAATATGCCGTTCTCTTTCTGGCATTATGCATGGTCGAGGTCCTGATCGCACTTCTGGCTAAAGGTGCCGTGCGCGGCTATGTCGGCGACATCCTGGTGATTCCTACGCTGTATTTTCTGTTTCGGGCGCTTCTTTTCCCGAAAGACGGGATCTTCTCCGTATATGTTCTTCCGTTTCTCTGCTATGCCTGCGGCTGGCTGGCAGAAGTCCTTCAGGCTATGTCTGTGGCAAATAAACTGGGGATCGATCCGGATTCACCGATGGGGATCGCCCTGGGCGGTGTTTATGACCTGAAAGACGGGCTATGCTACCTTCTGGGTCTTCTTCTGATCGGTCTTTTCCTTGCGGTGGAAACGCACTGGAAGGACGACCGGCGCTGGTTTTATCCGGTGGCGGTATTCCTTCACTGGACCTGGGGATATATTCAGACATCGGCCGGGTTCTTCGTCTATCTTTGGTACTGGAAGTGCCCGCATACTTACTATAAAGGTGTTGTCCGGACAGTCTGGCCGTCGGATGCCGGTGTGTCCCTGGGCATGTTTATATTTACCCCTCAGGAACCGGACCCGAAGGACCAGAGCAAGTGGGCGAAGGATGAAAGAGCCTACTGCGAGGAAGTGGCGGTCCACGAATATGGCCATACTTTCCAGTCCCTTCTTCTGGGGCCTTTTTACCTTCTGGTGATCGGGATCCCGTCTGTCCTGTGGGCAAGTCTTCCGCAGTGCAGAAGATTCCGGAAGAGAAAAAATATCCCCTATTCCAGGCTGTATTGTGAGAAATGGGCTTCGAAATGGGGAGAAAAAGTGACGAAGGAAAAGGCGGATTGGCGCTGATTTCCCGCATTTGCTGTCGGTCATGCGTAAAAAGCACTAAAACACGCATTTTTTTGTGCAGATTACGGATATAAATCCAAGGTGCTTTTGGAGTATTATAACCACATAAAAATCCACATGACTAATCGGGGAGGCACCACCATGCAAAACGAGATGATCCTGATCCTGGATTTCGGAGGCCAGTATAACCAGCTGATCGCCAGAAGAGTACGTGAGCTGAACGTATACTGCGAAGTCCATCCGTATAATATGCCGATCGAGAAGATCAAGGAATTGAATCCGAAGGGAATCATTTTTACCGGCGGACCGAGTAATGTCACAGATGACGATGCACCCCGATGCAGTAAGGAAATCTTTGAACTGGGTATCCCGGTACTCGGTATCTGCTACGGCGCCCAGCTTATGAACTATCTCCTCGGCGGTAAGGTGGCCACTGCTCCCGTAAGAGAATATGGTCATACCGAAGTCGATGTGGATAACACCACGGCGCTTTTCAAGCATGTATCCAGTAAGACAGTCTGCTGGATGAGCCACACTGTTTATATTGCGGAAGCCGCTCCGGGATTTACCGTTACGGCCACCACAAAAGCCTGCCCGGTCGCGGCCGCCCAGAATGTGGAGAAGGGCCTTTACTGCGTGCAGTTCCATCCGGAAGTTTCCCATACTGTGGAAGGCAACAAGATGCTGGAGAACTTCCTGAAGCGCGCCTGCAAATGCCAGTGCGACTGGAAGATGGATTCATTCGTTGAGACATCCATCAAAGAGATCCGCGAAAAGGTCGGATCCGGTAAAGTCCTCTGCGCGCTGTCCGGCGGAGTTGACTCTTCTGTTGCTGCCGTCCTTCTTTCCAAGGCAGTCGGTAAGCAGCTCACATGCGTATTCGTTGACCACGGTCTTCTCAGAAAGAACGAAGGCGACGAGGTAGAAGCCGTATTTGGTCCGGAGGGACCTTATGACCTCAACTTCATCCGTGTCAATGCCCAGGAGCGCTTCTACAGTAAGCTCGCCGGTGTGGAAGAACCGGAGAAGAAAAGAAAGATCATCGGTGAGGAATTCATCCGGGTATTCGAAGAAGAAGCAAAGAAGATCGGTGCGGTCGATTTCCTCGTCCAGGGCACGATCTATCCGGACGTGATTGAATCCGGCCTCGGTAAGAGCGCAGTCATCAAGTCCCACCACAACGTCGGCGGACTTCCGGACTGCGTCGATTTCAAAGAGATCATCGAGCCACTTCGTCTCCTCTTTAAAGATGAGGTAAGAAAAGCAGGTCTCGAACTTGGCATCCCGGAGAACCTTGTTTTCCGTCAGCCGTTCCCGGGCCCGGGTCTTGCGATCCGTATCATCGGCGAAGTTACTGCCGAGAAGGTCCGTCTTGTACAGGATGCGGATGCGATCTTCCGTCAGGAGATGGCAAAGGCCGGTCTCGACAGAAATGCGAACCAGTACTTCGCAGCTCTCACCAACATGCGCTCCGTCGGCTGCATGGGCGATGAAAGAACTTATGATTATGCATGCGTCATCCGTGCGGTCACCACGACCGACTTCATGACAGCCGAGTTTGCCGAGCTCCCGTGGAGCCTCATCGGAAGAGTCTCTTCCCGAATCGTCAACGAGGTCAAAGGCATCAACCGAGTCCTCTATGACTGCACCGGGAAACCGCCGGCCACGATTGAACTCGAATAATGAAAAAACACCGAAAGCCCTTGAAAACAGGGGCTTTTACTTTTCTTCGCCAACAAGAATTCGTTATCAATCGAATCTGATCATCTTCCACTCGTCTTCAAGAAGATGGAAATATGACTCATAATTTTTCTTCTCCCAATCTGTGTATGGAAGGAACACATAAAATGAACAAAAAGAAGATAATTGCGTTTTTTTCTGTACTGACTATTCTGATCGCCTCTGTCCTCACAGGCTGTAAAAGTCAAGAAGACAGGCAGAAAGCTGTCATACAGGCATTTGGCATTCATGAAACGGAAGATGTCAGCATAGAAAATTACGATGATGATTTCGGCTTGTGGCATGACCAAAGCATGAATCTTTCGACTCAAAAAGATCTTGAACAGTTTGCTGATGAAAATCTTATGGTGCCGGTCACGATCACAGAGGAGTCGGATCAGGAATATAAAACGGGTGAGAAGATTCACATTATAAAATTCGAATACACTAATGGTAGTCAAAAGGTCTATGGAAGTTTTAGTGTAAGAAACGATATAAACTATATTTCACTGAACATATATGGATAAGTGATAACCCTTAGATAGGATAATCAACAGTATAAGAGGTCAATATGCAAGATGGAAAGAAACTGCTTTTAAATTCATTTTGGTCGAGCTCGGGCTGGTCATACAATGATATTTCTGATGAAGTGTTTCAAACATGTAAAGCGCAGGGATATATGTTTGATCCGCCTGAAATCATAACGCATGACGAATACATGAAAAGACTCGCAAAAATTGTCTGCAGCATTGACCCGAATGATGTCGCAGGAGCTTTTCTCTACAGCTTATCGACACGCTCCTTGGAATACCGTTCTGCTTTGGGCAGTTATTGGTACGCCGTTGCTGTCCCCAATCATCAATGGCCTGATGATAAGACTTATCATTGCCCCATATGTGGTTGGCACAGATGGAGTGACAGAGATCAAAACCGTCACAGTGGCTTTAACGTTCTGAATTTCGAGAGATATAAGTGGGGAGGTGTTCGTCATACAAAAGGACAATATGCTCTGTTTGACCTGGAGAAGTTCCTGCTTCTTCCCAAGGTAACACCAACTGATGAAGATATTAAACTTTTCGCAGACATTCTCGGATGCGTTTCAGAGATGAACCCAGACAAAAAGGTCGGAGAACTTCAAAAGATCATCACATCTAAGAAGATAATCAAGTCAAACAAAAGTGAACTGCAAATTATGTTGGATATTCTTGGTATTTGCGGTGTGTTATCTTCTGCTGATCATCCTTGTTATGCAGATAAGTTCGCTCCTTGTGATGGGTCCAGAGATCCTGTCGAATCAAAAAACGACTATGCGTACCCTGTAAACAGATGGTATGCGCGAGATGGTATCAATCTTAACCGGCTAAAGATAGTTTTTGACGGATACGATATAATTGGATGAGAATGTCATCAGATAAATGATCAATGATATTAAAGACTACATATGTTAGATGAGATAGAGAAGAGTTTTATTAAGTGTTTTGTTGTAAAAAGCAAACAAGACAGATTGCTTTTTGAATTGGGAGGGAAGAAACGCAGGGATGGCGTTGGACGTTTTTGCCATAATGCGGAAGAAATTCTTAAGCCTGAGAAGATAAAGATGAGCGGTGACTGCCTTTTGATAGAAAATATCATGGAGGCCTGCAGGCAATATGATATATCGCAGGAATGCTATATTATTGCTTATGACCCCAGATTAGACAGAAGAATATGCTCACTTAATGATGCATTGAAACTTGTATTGGGTAACGGAATGCCGGCCATTATCATTTGTAATGATTTGATAATTGTTGAGACGGAACAATGTTTCGGCACTCCGACACGATACATTTTGCGTGATAAGAACGATTAATAAACAGTTCATTTGACTGGGGAGATTAGAAAGTGAAAACTAAACGAGAGCCTAGAATGAGTTTCTGGATGACTTTGTATGGTAAGAATATCGACTTAGTCAAAATCGAGAAGTTACTACATGTTAAACTCGATGATAATTGTATACGTGTTCCTGATAATCTGCCGGAGGATCCGGATGGACCGGTTTTTTATGAAGAAATAGCATGGCTTTTGGATCTGATAGAAAAGAATGAGAAGGAACTTCGTGATCTTGGAGTGGATTTTTCGGATTCGCAGATCTGGATGATCTACTACTATGTTAAACAATGCAATATGGAGTTTAATGCTGATCTGTTAGAACGAATGGGAAAACTTGGCATGAAACTCTGCGTATCATGTCAAGATATTTCATAACTGCAGACTAAGGATATGAAAAATGGCAAAACAGAATATTTTTGATAATGAGACCTTCTTTGAGGGGTATAAGGCTATAAGGAACAGGGAAGGCAACGCAAATGATCTCTTTGAGATACCAGCTCTTTTTTCATTACTTCCTAATCTCAAGGGGACGAGCGTATTAGACCTTGGATGTGGCTTTGGTGAGCACTGCGTGGAGTTTGTAAACAGAGGTGCCTCTAAGGTTGTTGGAATCGATATATCTGAGAAGATGCTAGAGGTTGCTAAGAAGGAGCACTCCAATCCAGCGATTACTTATATGCTTCTTCCAATAGAAGACATTGAAGAGGTGGAAGGTAAGTTTGATGTGGTAATAAGCTCGCTCGCATTTCATTATGTTGAGGATTTTGAAGGAGTGGTTAGAAAAATCTATGACAAGCTAAATACAGATGGGCGTTTTATCTTTTCACAGGAAAATCCCATTAATACAACCTATTGTGGTGAAATTCCTCGTTGGACCAAAGATGAAAATGGAAAGAAAATCTATGTTAATCTAGCCAACTATGCTAAGGAAGGAGAACGTGAATCTGAGTGGTTTGTTGAAGGAATAAAGAAATACCATCGCATGTTCTCAACCATCATCAATACCCTAACTGAAAATGGGTTCATTATAGAAAAGATGATAGAGCCTATCCCTACTGACGAGATATTAGAGAGGTTTCCTGACCAGGAAGATCTTTTTCATAAGCCGGATTTCCTTTTGATTAAGGCGAAGAAGTTAATTTCAGGATAATAAAATAATTTCGGGTTTGTCGGTATATGTCAGTAATGAGTTAAACCGGAAGATTACGATTATATTTACGGCAGTATTTTGTATGGATGATCAGCAATAAAGCGAGGAGGGACTTGATATGATATACGATCCTGAGAACAAAGAAGTGTATTTCAGCACTGAAATGATCCAGAGCGAAGAGGATGCCAATGCAAGTTATGAGCATTTCAAGGCTTATCAGCAGGAATGCATCAACAATCCCGGTAGCATGTTCAAGAATCTGATGCGTGATGCTGACGGTGTCCCAAGCAATGCAAAAACCGCCTTTGGTGTGATCACCAGTATAGCTTTCATTGTGTGCATTATAGCTGCCACGCTTTGCATTCCCATAAAGAAATACGAATATATTCCGTGGATCATCGGCGCACTCATGCTCGTCCTTGGCATTCTTCCGTTTGTGGCATTGAATCCTAAGAAAGCCAGCGGATTTGCAGTGAGCGCGCTCTGCCAGCGTATCGGAGGTGCTGTCTCGCTGCTTGGCGCGGCAGGACTTATAACGGTTCATTTTCTTTATCCCAAAGACAATATGACGCTTTACCTGCTCGCTCTTTTGTGCGAAATAGCGGCAGTTTTATTCCTTGCAATGCTGGTACAGACCATAGGCTATGTGAAGGCTCCGAAAACCGTCTACAGTGAAGAAGTAAATGCAACATGCATCGGCTATGTGAGAACATATATTTCTAATGGTGCTCATGATGCGATACCCATGTTCCTGCCTGTCCACTCACCGGTGTTCGAGTACTACTATGGCGGAACCAAATATCAGGCTTATTATGATCTTTTACAGAACGGCAAAGACGGAAAGATCCCGGTCGGTTCGGAAACCAAGATCAGGATTGATCCTGCTTCTCCCGGCAGGCTATACGGCGATAACAAGAACCTTTTATCTGGTCCTGTCTGTGGCACTATTCTGTTTTTTGTTGCTGCAGTAGTATTGCTTATTCTCTTATTGATCTAAAAGAGAGGGAAAGTATATACGAATGATATAATTATCTTGTCTAAGGGAGCGAACCTTAGTCAAGAGAACCATCAGTTTTCTTGATTAGTGAAACAGAGGAGATGTCCCGATGAAGATAGTATATCTCGAAGATTACGAAAGCATAAAGGAAAAGTTTCTCTCGCGCTTCGTGCGCTCGTGGGAAGAGTTTCAGATTAGTTCGAAAGACTGGATTGCAGAGATGGGTGAACGTGGTTGGCCGGTCGATGAAAGGTGGTACGACCAGGCATTTCTGTGGGATAAAATGGATCCGAAGTATTCTTTCACTTCTTTTAATGAAGCACTGAATTTTCTTAGGGAGAAATCCGGATCTGTGCTTTTCATGACTGAGACTGATATCCTTGATAACGCTCGGAAAAGAAATGTGCGTTATATTGCGCGTGCAGATGCGGTGGAACTGGCAGATCGTATCGAAGAAGAGTGGTATGAGATGTATCGTCTGGTTGAACAGGAAATGTATAATCCCGATGCTCTTCCATGTGATATCTATGTCTTTGATCAGTCCATGGACTGGTGTGTGGTATTCACCCATGAAACGTCAGATATCGAATCAGAACTTGATGATCCGATGAAGGCGGCGGAGAGCAGGTGCTGTATCATTTGTGATCGAAAATAGATTAGGAGATTTAACCAAGTGATAATTTGTCATATGGAGAAAAGTAGCACTGATAATAGGGGTATCCAAGCCGAGTCTTGGATAGTTAAATTAACAGAAAGTATTACTAAAGAACGATTTAAAGAATAGTGTTTGAAGGAAGCGATTTTGATTATGGGGAAAAAGAAGAGAGAACACGTAGTTTTCGATCAAATGCTAAAGCAGAAAAAGAGTAT
>CADBGD010000027.1:22787-38853 GCA_902794115.1 Oscillospiraceae bacterium | reverse complement strand
ACTTTTCCTTTTGTGAGAAAGTGGAAAAGCAACGTACCTAATCCGGCGAAAAGAAGTGTCGCCGACACAGAAAGTCCGGTCAGAGCCGGAACAAGAACTGTCGCGCCGAACATCGCAAACATGTGCTGAAATCCGAGCACGAACATCTTTGGATATCCGAGCGAACGCGCATCGTATATCCCGCTTTTTTTATCACTCATACTACACCCTCCTTAACTTAGTTCCACTATTTCCACTATAGCACAACAAAGGAAAGTGCAGGCAATTAAAATCCGCGATCTTTCAGTTTTGCCACCAATTGCACATAAAATTCGCGCACATCATATCCGTCGATATTTTCCCGGTTCAGATCGATCACGTCTCCGTGGGAAATGCCACGCTTTCCTTTGACAGTAATGAACTGGTATTCCGATCCCCACTGGAAAGATTTTTCTCCCACCAGGCCATCGTTAGCGCCGTCAAAATGATGCACCAGAAGCGTGGAAAAATTCAGAGGAAAACGTCCTGAGGAAGGACGGTTCAGTTTCGATCCGAAGCTTTGGCAGAAGATCCCTTCCGGATCCGGCATTTCTTCGTTTAATTTCGCGCAGGCAGAATGGGTCAGGTCATTGACGGCCGCAAGAAAATCCGGATTGGGATCGCCCACTTTTCGAAGAGCCGCTTCATACATACCTGCCACCCGCTTCTGATGAGACGGACCGATCTTTCCCAAAAGATAGTCCGCAAATTCACATCCCCGGTGAGGTGTATTCATGGTCGTAAGACTGGCCACATAGGGACCTGCACCGAAACGGGCAATGGCCATACGGGTATCCAGTCCACCCTTTGAATGGGCAATGACATTGACCTTCCCGCAGCCGGTCTCTTCGCAGATCTTCTTGATCCGCGCCGCCAGCTCTTCACCGCTGCTGACCACAGATGCCGCCGACTGCTGTTCGCCGTAGAAAACTTTGGCTCCATTGGCTTCCAGTTCTTTCGGCACCCGTCCCCAGTAATTGAAGAAACGGAAGTCACGGAAGAACACGCCATGGACCATCAGGATCGGGTATTTCGTCGCGCAGATCTTCTGCTGCGCACGGGATTCGTTCAAAAGGATCTTTTCATTTTCAAACTTTACTTCTTTATCCGCTTTCCGGATCATGATCCCCAGAACGATCAGATTCGCAATCGGGATCATGCCGCAGATCGCGCCGATCACACGGAACTTCAATCCCAGCTGGGAAGACGTCAGATAAATGCGGATGATGCCGTCCCAGAAAAGAAGGTTTTCGATCAGCACCACCAGAAGGATATGTCCCGTCCATTTCCAGGGCGCATCCCCGATGGCCGGAATGTCCAGAGAGGATTCGAATTTTCCCATCATGGCAGGAATATTAAAAAGCAGTACCGCCACCATGGACACCAGAAAGATCTTCAGAAGCATAGTGCCGCTTTTGGTGTTTCGAAGCTTCAACGAATGGATCTTCGAAAGAGTCCCGGGAAAGACCGGGATGACCAGGATCACCAGGAAAAGCGGGATCAGAAGCATCAGCCAGAACTTCGGGATCGGAAGGAACACAATGTTTCCCAGAGCCCAGAGCCAGCGCACAGGCGGTGGAAATCAGAAAATAAAGTATCTCCAGAACGATCATAAAGTCCTCCTATCTCACGCTCAGTTCACAGGTGCATTTCCCGAAGAAGCCGTGTCTTTTTCCTTGGACTCCGTCTCTTCCTTTTTCTCGGAATTTTCCAGCGCAGCACTCATAATATCCAGAAGCTCCGCCACTCTCTGTACCAGAAGACTTCTTTCTTTTTGCGGCGGCGTATACTGCAGGAAAGGCACTTTCAGGGAATACACCATGATGTAGCCTTTATAGCGCGGGTCGTCGCCGGCCAGAAGAAGGGCGGCCGCGGCATTGGTCACTCCAGGACGGTA
Organism: Oscillospiraceae bacterium; assembly: GCA_902794115.1. Taxonomy (GTDB): domain Bacteria; phylum Bacillota; class Clostridia; order Saccharofermentanales; family Saccharofermentanaceae; genus Scatonaster. Next base: position 36,938 of record CADBGD010000027.1, on the reverse strand, counting down.
GAAAAGTTTCGCCGTTTCTTTATCCAGTTCCGCTCTTTCAAATCCCAGGCGTCCTGCCAGGTGGCGGATGATGGATACGTTCGAAAGGATCGATACTTCCTTCGGCACATCGCCGAAACGGTCAAGCAGCTCTTCTTCCAGATCGTCCCTTTCCTTGATGGAGGCCACATTCTGGATCCGCCGGTAGACATCCATACGCTGGCCGTCATCCGGAATAAAGGACGGAGAAATGTAGGCGTCCTCCTGCATCTTGACCACCGTATCTTCGATGGGTGCCGTCCAGGTGCCGGACAGTTTCTTGATCTCCTCATCCAGCATACGGCAGTAAAGTTCATAACCGATCACGTCCATCTGGCCGTGCTGTTCCGCACCTAAGAGATTTCCGGCGCCGCGCACTTCCAGATCCTTCATGGCGATCTTAATACCGGAGCCCAGTTCCGTGAAATCCCGGATCGCCGCCAGACGTTTTTCCGCATCTTCTTTCAGGACCTTTTCCGGCTCATAGGTAATGTAGGCGTAGGCCTGCCGGTCCGATCTTCCCACACGTCCCTTCAGCTGATAGAGCTGGGAAAGACCGAAGCGGTCACTGTTTTCCACGATGATCGTATTGACGTTCGGCATATCCACACCGGACTCGATAATGGTGGTGCACACCAGCACGTCCGCCTCGTGGTGGATAAAGGACTCGATGATATGCTCCAGTTCCCGCTCGCTCATCTGCCCGTGGGCATAGACGATCCGAGCGCCCGGAAGGAGTGCGGAAAGCTCTTCTGCTTTTTCCGCGATCAGGTGGGTGTTGTTGAAAAGATAGAACACCTGGCCGTGCCGCTCGATCTCACGAAGGCACGCTTCCGCAATGATCTGCGGATCGTATTCGATCACCGGTTCTTCTAAGACGGAAATATCCCGGATACCGGCCAGAGACATATGCAATGTACGGGGGATCGGCGTGGCTGTCAAAGTCAGCACATCCACCGTATTTCGAAGATTTTTCAGTTTCTCTTTGTGGTTGACGCCGAAGCGCTGCTCCTCGTCAATGACCAGAAGTCCCAGGTTCTTCGGCTCGATATCTTTACTTAAGACACGGTGGGTACCGACCACCACATCCACGGTTCCGTCGTTGATACCGTTGACTGCCCGCTTCACTTCTTTCGGAGTGGCAAAGCGGCTCAAAAGCGCAATGCGGAAGGGATAGCCGCGAAGCCGCTCTTTCAGGTTATCGTAGTGCTGCTGCACCAGTACTGTCGTCGGTGCCAGAAGAATCGCCTGCTTTCCTTCGGCAATGCACTTGAAGATGGCGCGGAAGGCCACTTCTGTTTTTCCGAATCCTACATCACCGCAAAGGAGACGGTCCATGGAACGCTTGGACTCCATGTCCTTTTTGATCTCGGTAATGGCCCGCATCTGGTCTTCTGTTTCCTGGAAAGGAAAGTCATCTTCGAACTGGGCCTGCCAGACCGTATCCGGCTGGAAAGCATGTCCACCCAGGGCCTGGCGCTTGGCATACAGCTCCACCAGGTCAAAGGCCAGTTTCTTAATGGACGACTGGGCCCGGGCAACGGATTTGCCCCACTCGCTGCTGCCCAGCCGGGCCAGCTTCGGGGTCCTTCCGTCCGAAGCCACGTATTTCTGGATGTGGTCCAGCCGGTCCATCGGAATATACAGGTGATCGTCGTTGGCATAGGTGATCTGCAGGTAGTCGCGCTTGGCGCCCTCGATCTCCAAGTTCACCAGGCCGTCGTAGCGGCCTACACCGTTTTCATCGTCTACCACCAGTTCGCCCGGCACCAGATCCGAGAACAGGTCGATGGTCATGCCGCCTTTTTTCTTCTTCTTGATACCCCGGTCCACACCAAATACATCCTGGGTACCGATGACCATCAGGGAAATGGCAGGATAGATAAAGCCATCCGGCAGAGGACGCGGGATCAGAACCGGCATGCTGTTTCTTTCAAAAAGGAAGGTCCGAAGCTTATCGGCACGCTGGCCGCTGCCGCTCAAAATATAAGTGGACTGTCCGGCGGCATTTCTCTCCCGGATCAGGTCCGCCAGGGCTTCTTCGTGACCCCGGTAGCTGTTACAGGCCGTACCGGGAATAGATACATGGACTCCGCCCGGAAGACCGTTACTGGTTCCCGGCAATACCGCCATGGCAATGACCTGTTTCTTATCCAGTTCCCGGAACACATCCGGGATCTTGGAAAGGGCTTCCTGACAGATCGCCGGCACCATGCCTTTTTCAAAAGCATTCCGGAACCTGGCTTCAAAATCCGCCGCCACGCCGTCCATTCTGGAGCGCACCTGCCCCAGTTCATCCACATATAAGGTATCGCCCTGGCTTCGGACGAACTGCAGGATCGATTCGGTTTTCGGACAAAGCACAGAGATCCATTTTTCCCATCCGGCAAAAGCACCTCCGGTGCGAAGTCCGTCGCTTTCTTTTCCGATCATGCGGGTCATGGAATCGATGCTGTTTCTGTCCGCGCCGATGGCCGCCGCCTTTTTCGCCGCCTGTTCGCCCAGCATCACCATCTGGTCGGCAAGCGCCTCCCATTTCTTTCCCGGCACCAGAAGTTCCGACGCCGGATAAATGGTATATTCTTTCAGCTGTTCTTCCGATCTCTGGGAAGAAAGATTAAAAAGCTTGATCTGATCGATCTCATCGTCGAAGAAAGACACACGCACGCCCATATCTTCGCCGCTGGGATAAAAGTCAAAAATATCGCCTCTTCGGGAAAACTCTCCGACACCCTCGACTTCACGGGTGCGGACATATCCCATGGAAACCAGCGTCTGGGCCAGGTCCTCCGGCGCGATGCGTTTACCGAGACGGAGAGTGACCTTCGTCTGCATAAAGGAATCCATAGGAAGCATCTTCGTCAGAAGTGCGCCGGCGGTCACCACCATGGCGCCGCACTCTCTCGTGGCATATTTCACCAGCGTACGGACACGTCCCTGCTCGATCTCACGGCTGGACGCCGAGACAGCGGACAAGTGCGTTTCCCGTCCACGAAGGATCACTGTTTCCTTTTCAAAAAACGCATCGAGGTAAGACTTGAACCGCCGGGCGGAAAGCTCGTCGGAAACCAGGATCACCGGAACCGGGATATTCTTATCGCCTTCCTTCTCGCGGCGCTGCTTTCTTTCGTAAGTCATGGCCGCAATAAGGTAGGCCTTCTGGGTCTCCGTCATGCCCGTCAGGTTGATGTGTCCCATCTGGGAGTAAGAAGCATCCAGCAGTTCCTGAAAAGAAGGATCCCTGGATGCCTCAGCAAGAAGCTTGGAAACAGAGGGAAGGAAGATCATGCATGGCCTCCTCCGCGGTTCCTTCCGCCGGGGATCGGCTTTCCGGAGAGGATATCCTCGATGGCCGCCACACCTTCTTCAAAAGCATGGAGCATCGTATCCTGCTCTTCCTTCGGGATCTGGGACAGCACAAAGTCAGCCAGATCCCAATGCTCCGGTACCGGCCCGCAGCCGATCCGGACCCTCGGAAAATCCTGGGAATTCAGGCAGTAGATCACCGACTTCATGCCGTTATGGGTACCGGCAGAGCCGGACGAACGGACACGGATAGTGCCCCTTTTAATATCGATATCATCGTAGACCACGATCAGGTGATCCAGCGGGATCTTATAAAACTGCATGACTTCCACGACGCTCTGGCCGGACAGATTCATGAATGTATGGGGACGAAGAAGCAGGCACTCCTCTCCGCAGATGGTGCCTTTGCCGTATTCGCCTTTCCACTTCAGTTTATCGATCCGGATGTTATATTTCTGCGCCAGAACAGACAGCGTCATAAAGCCGCAGTTATGGAAAGTACAGTCATATTGTTTGCCGGGATTGCCCAGGCCGACGATCAACCACATAAGCGCATCTCACATACCGCTGGTGCGTTTTCTATCCGGCTGGATGACCGTAGAGGCACGGGAGCGGTTCTTCTTGGCGACCCAGTTCTCCTTGACCACCTGCTGGGAACGGGCAATGGCCAGACCCAGCTCCGGTACATCCTCCGTAATGGTGGAACCGGCAGCGATATAGGAGTTTTCCTTAAGGGTAACCGGAGAGATCAGGTTGCTGTTACCGCCGATAAATACATTGTCGCCGATGACGCACCAGGTCTTATCCATACCATCGTAGTTACAGGTAACTGTACCGCAGCCGAAGTTAACATTCTTTCCGACTTTGGCATCACCGACATAAGTCAGGTGACGGGCACGGGAATAATCCCCGATGGTCGCATTCTTCACTTCGACATAGGCACCGATGGTGACATTATCTTTCAGAACCGTATCCGGACGCAGATGAGAGAAAGGTCCGATACGGCAGTTCTTACCGACTTCACAATCCGAAGCCACGGAATGGTCGATGGTGGATCCATCGCCTACGATCACGTTATCCAGACGGGAATTCTCACCGATCTCACACTCGTCGCCGATCACGGTATTTCCGAGAAGGACCGTGCCCGGAAGGATAATGGTGTCTTTTCCGATCTGGACCGTATCCGCGATCCAGGTGGTTTCGGTATCCACGATCTGGACACCCTGACGCATCAGTTTCTCACAGACACGCTTATTCAGCATCTTGCCGACAGCCTGAAGCTCTACACGGTCATTGACACCGCGGGTCTCATCGAAATCCGCCACATAGGCGCCCACCTTGTGGCCGTCGCGGATCAGGATCTCAATGGTATCGGTCAGGTAATATTCCTTCTGGGCATTTTTCGCATCGATCCGTCCCAGAGCGGAAAGCAGAAGCGGAGTCTTAAAGCAGTAGATCGAGGAATTGATCTCGCAGATCTTCTTCTCCTCTTCGGAGCAGTCACGGTCTTCTACGATCTTCGTTACACTGCCGTCGGTATTTCTCACGATACGGCCGTATCCGTGCGGATCCGGTGCAATACCCGTGATGATCACGGCACCGAAATCTCCCTGTTCAAACATTTCCAGCGCTTTGGAAATGGTCTCGGAAGTGATCAGCGGCGCATCGCCCGGAAGGACGATGGTGCATCCGTTTCTTCCCTCCAGGAAAGGTGCGGCCTGCATAACGGCGTGACCGGTACCAAGCTGATGCTCCTGGAAAACAAATGCCACATCCTCACCCAGTACTTCTCTGACTTCTTCCTGACGGTGACCGACGATATATACCTGCTCGGTGGCGCCCACTCCCGAAAGAGCATCGGCGACCCAGCGGACAAGCGGCTTACCGGCGGCGAGCTGCACGACCTTCGAATGATTCGAATGCATGCGCTTTCCTTCGCCGGCTGCCATTACTACTGCACAAAGTTCCATAGGTTATTCTCCTTTGCACACAAAAACCCCTTCGATCTTTCGTCCGTTCCGGTTTTCCCGGAATGAAAAGTTACTTCTTTTCCCAGGGACTTGATCTCGGGTGTGCGTTTCGTATTTCGTTGCCTCTATTATATATGTTTTTCCGTGCACTTTCTACTTTTTTCCGAAGAAGAGTCACGGAACAAAAACACATCTAAATGGATTTTTACTTTCGTATCTGATATGATAGACAAAATAACTCTTTTTCTGTTTCTGCCGATGGCAGAGAAAGGATATCTACATGATTGCTTTGATTCTGGCTGCCGGATATGCGACCCGCCTCTATCCGCTTACGATCAATACACCGAAGCCGCTTCTGCCTGTTGGCCCGAAGCCGATGATCGACTATATTACCGACGAGATCGACACCCTTCCGGATGTCAGTAAAATTATTGTTGTCACCAACCACCGCTTTGCTTCCCAGTTTGAAGAGTGGGCCGGAAAACGTATGAGCGAAGGCCGTCTCATTCCTATCGAGATCGTGGACGACGGCACCACCGACGATACCAACAAGCTGGGCGCCATCGGCGACATCCAGTTCGTCATCGACAAGTATGCCATCGACGAGGATTTCATGATCATCGCCGGCGACAATCTTTTCACATATAAGCTTCGTGACATGTATGACTTCTTCATGGAAAAGAGAAGAGATACCCTGGTTGCGATCCGTGTGGAAGATGTAGAGCAGTTAAAGAAACTGGCTGTCGCCACATTGGACGAAGATAACAAGGTCCTGCACCTGGCCGAGAAGCCGACGCTTCCGCGTTCGACTGTCGCCATTTACGCGACCTATTTCTACCTTCGCGAGACACTGCCGCTGTTCCGTCAGTATCTGGATGAGGGAAATACACCGGATGCCCCGGGTAACTTCCCGTCCTGGCTTTATACGAGAAAAGACGTCTACGCTTTCCGTGCCCCCGGCACCTGCGTGGATATCGGAACTCCGGAGAACTATAAAGAAGTCTGCGACAACTATAAGGAGATCTTGGGTCTGAAATGATCCTGAATGTATGATCCGTTTCCGTAAAGGCGAAGTCACAGCAAGAAGATGATTCTGAAGATTCGAGGCACGAATATGAGAAACAGAGCGATAAACTTGTTGTCCGGTGTGGTCGCTATCAGCCTGATGGCCGGAAGTTTCGCTGCTTGTGCGAAAAAGTCCGAAAAAGAAGGTACCACAGAAAAAACTGAGATTACCACAGAAGTAACCGAAGATACTTCCACGGAAACTTCGGAAAAGAAGCCGGGAAGCACCATTCTCCTCCCTGGCGCAACGACATCCGAGCAGAAGGATACATCGACGTCCGAGTCGGAAGAAACCACACTTGAGCCGACTGACGAAACGACTCCGACACCCACACCGACACCGGAACCGAAAGAGACAACTCCGGAACCCGAGCCCGAAACCTCGGCAACACCGACACCAGAGTCTGAGCCGGAATCCGAATCGGAATCTGAATCTGAGTCCGAATCTGAGTCGGAATCCGAATCGGAGCCGGAAAATGCAGATCATTATGCTATTATCAAATGCGGCGTCTGTGTAGACTTTAAAATCATTCGCCGCTATCCGGACGAAGAGCACCCCCATGGTGACGTCACACTTAGTCTTCATAGATATGATGATTATGAATACAAATGTAAGCTGAATGACGGTGCCGAGTATCATTCAGCCAACGCAGATGATTACGATTATAGGAGTGTCTTTTTAAGTCATAAAGAGGAATACTTCGAGAGATGTCATGCGGATTGTGACGACAAGATTTCATCGCCAATAGAAACTTACGACATTCATTTGGTCGAGCCTGAAATCGTTGAATTCTGTGATTAAAAAGTAAAAGTACGCCCTGAGGAAAAAGAGATACGTGCTCTATCTTCTCTCCTGATCTTCCCACTCATGTAAGAGGGATTCCACCTCACCCACGGTTCCCGCGGTCATGAGGCGGTTCTTGATGTCTGCGCCTCCCCGCTCGCCACGAAGGTAGCAGGCGATCTGGGCACGCATTTCTTTTACGGCAGTCTTTTCACCCAACTGGTCGCAAAGCCCCTGAAGATGTCTTCGGATCACTTTCGTTTTTTCGCTTCGGGAAATGCACTGAACACTGTTACAAATCCCTTTATCCTGCACCTCTTCGCCTAAAAGCGCATTTCGGATCTCAGTAAAGATCCAGGGGTTCCCCTGGGCCGCTCTTCCGACCATAACTCCGTCTGCGCCGGTCTGTTCCAGCATGGCCCGGGCTGATTTTCCATCCTTTACATCGCCGTTTCCCCACAGGGGCACATTGGTATCGGAGATAGCTTCTTTCGTCCTTCGGATCACTTCCCAGTCAGCCTGTCCCCGGTACATCATGGTCTGGGTCCGGGCATGAAGTGCCAGGCCGGACGCGCCGCTGTTCACACACATCTTCGCGAACTCCGGGGCCGTAATATGTCCTTCATCCCACCCGGAACGGAACTTCACCGTCACCGGCTTTCCGTAGGAAGAGGCCGCCTTTACTGAGGCACGGATGATCTCTTCTGCCGTCTTGGGATCCTTCATGAGTGCTGACCCGCAGCCGGTCTTGACCACTTTACTTACCGGGCATCCCATATTCAGATCGATGATGTCCACATCGGCAAGCCTGGGATCTTCACAGATCTTTCGGATCGCAAAGTCAAAATCCTCGGGATCGAATCCGAAAAGCTGGATCGCCGTTTTCCCTTCCCGGGCCGGATCGATCTGAAGATACCGCATGCTGATCTCCAGGGAGTCCTTAAAACGGATCCCTCTGGCGGACACCAGTTCCGTTACGCCCAGCGCCGCCCCGTACTCATGGGAAATCGTGCGGTACACAAGGGTACTGGTCCCGGCCATCGGCGCCAGCGCCGTGTTTTCCGGGATCGTAACCGAACCGATCTGGATTGTTTTCAACAGGTTTTTCATACTTTGAAATGATACCATGAATTCACGGATATTTAACGATTTCTGATAAAAAAAGCATTGAAGAATGAAGGGAATGTGATTATCCTATAGGAAGAGAAATTGTCTTATGTGTATTGGGGTTAATGGGCAGGAGAATTCCTCTTCTTTCCCCGTTACGCAGTAAGAGAGAAAGGAGAGAAGAATATGCCGTCCCGTATGTCCGTACGTGAATTGAAGATCCTGGACTGGATCTACGATAATATGCGCTGCAAGGCTTTTGACAAGATCATGCCGTTTCTCTCCAAGACAGGAAATTTCGGCATCGTCTGGTTTGCCGCAGCCGCCACCTTCTACTTTGCCAATATCAATCAGGAAGCGGCCTTAGGCATTCTGATCGCTCTGGGCTGCAGTCTCCTATTCGTGAATCTGATCCTCAAGAATGTAACCAAGCGGCCCCGTCCATACGAAGCACGTGGCGAGATCCGGGATATCATCATCCGTGAACCGAAGGACTTCTCCTTCCCTTCCGGACATACATTCTCCTCTTTCGCCGCTGCCACCACTATCGCCCACTTCTCGCCGAAGATCGGTGTCGCCGCTCTCCTTTATGCCGCCGGCATCGCCTTCTCCCGGTTGTACCTTTACGTCCACTACATCTCAGACGTGCTGACCAGCGCGATCCTGGGCGTCTCCACCGGACTTTTGGTGAGCTACCTGTTCACCCACGGATTTATCGTATTCTGATCCGGCTTGAAAAGAAAAAAAGAACTTCCTCTTTCGGGGAAGTTCTTTTTTTATTTGTGCTCATGTGTATGCGGTTCCAAAAGTTCCTCTTCCGGAAGTTTCTTCCGGCAGGATTTACAGTACCCGTAAACTTCCACCATATGCCCCACCACCATAAAATCCGAATCCACAGCATGAAGTGAAGATTCATCGGCAAATGGACATCCGGAAAGTTCCGTCTTCTTTTTGCACTGAATACAGATGGCATAGTGGTGGTGTCCGGTTCCGGAAAGACTATATAACGCTTCGTTACTGTCCGAGAGAATGGTCCTTGTCACCACATGGGCTTTTTCAAAGGCATCCAGCGCGCGGTAGATACTCGACAGCCATACCGCGCCGTCTTCTTTCTCTTCCCCGTTTCCGGTCTTCTTTCCGCCTTGAGCCGCCTTCTGGGCGATCTGTCTGGCGGTCATAGGTGTTTTGGCTTTTTCCAATATCTCAAAGACACGGACTCTGGATTTCGTTTTCCGGATCGAACTTGGAAAATCCATAGATCACGCCCCCTTTCCGATAGTCTTTGCCCCCGCGGCCCACTTCCAGATGTGAAGAAGCAGGAACCAGAGAACAGAGATCAGAACGATGGTACCACCGGGTTTTAAACCGCAATAGAAAGACAGCACCAGTCCGCCGATGGTAGAAGATACAGAAATCACAGCCGACCAGACGATAGTAGACTTATAGCTTCTGGCCACGCTCATGGCGCCGGCAACCGGCACCACCATAAGTGAAGAAACGATCAGGGCACCTACTGTTCTGGCAGCAATGGAAACCGTCACAGCGGTCAGGATCGTAAAGATGGCATTCACAAGGCCCACCGGAACTCCGGAAATCGCCGCTGCCTGCTCATCGAAAGAGATATAAAACAGCTCCTTATAGAGAAGGAAGAACGAAAAAAGCACGACCACCGCCAGCACGATCACGAGACGGGTCTCGAACTTACTGATGGCTACGATCGATCCGAAAAGGAAGCTGTTAAAATCCGCCGAGCTTTTCACAAAACCTGACATAACACCGGCCAGGCCGATACCGGTAGAAAGGACGATGGCGACCGCCAGTTCCGAATGATTCCCCAGTTTCTTGCGGATCCCTTCGATAGCAAAAGCCGCCACAACGCAGGCCGCCATGGCACCGATCACGGGATTGAATCCGCCCAGAAGTCCCAAGGCCACACCGGCCAGAGAGGAGTGAGACAGCGCATCTCCGATCAGGGAAAGACGCTTATGGACCATAACTGTACCCAGACAAGCCACTAAAAGTGCCAGGAGAAATCCCACCAGTAGCGCCCGCTGCATATATGCGTAGTAGAAAATAGATGGCATATTATTTCTCCTCCTTTCGCACTTCACCGCGATCGTGGTGATGGGGATGCACATGTTCACGGATCACCTCGTGAGTATGCCCGTGATCGTGATATGCTTCGCAGTGGCGGCATTCCGGACAATGTTCGCTGTCGTGGACATGCTCGTGCTCACAGTTGGCGCAATGAATATGCGCCCCTTCTCCCTTCGGATGGCTGTGGGCATGCGCATGGATGATCTCTGCCTGCGGAAGGGCTTCTTCGTTACAGGCGCCTTCCGAAAGGCACAGTACCCGGTTGGCAAAAGGGCCGACCTTGTCGATATCGTGCGTCACCATAAGGATCGTGACTTTTTTCTCAATGTTGATGTGGTGAAGAATGTGCAAAAGCCGGTCCACAGATTCCGCATCGACGCCGACCGTCGGTTCATCGAGGATCAGCACTTCCGGATCTCCGGCCAGAACTCTGGCCAGCATCACCCTCTGCTGCTGACCGCCACTGAGCTCTCCGATCAAAGCTTTCCGTTTCTCCTCCATATCTACTAAAGCCAGTGCCTTCTGCACTTTTTCTTTCTGCTTTTTTCCGGCAAAGCGGCCGAATCCGATCTCCTTATAAAGGCTGCTCATGACGATCTCTTCACAGGTCGCCGGGAAAGCCGCTGCCCGGGAACCGCCGTTTTGCGGAAGATAACCGATCCGGCTGTCTTTCAGGGAACGGACTTTCTTTCCGGAGATCAATATCTCACCGGACGTCGGAGAATTGACGCCCAGAAGAAGCTTGACCATGGTGCTTTTTCCCACGCCGTTATCGCCGATAATGAGGGCAAAATCTCCCTTTTGCACCGAGAAATTCACATGTTCCAGGATCATGTCCTTTGTATATCCGAAGGAAAGATCCTTCACTTCGATGACTTTTTCCATCTTCTTCTCCTTTAGGCAAAAGCCTTCAAAATCGAATTCAAATTATCCCGCATTACGGAGAAATATTCTCTTCCGCTATCTATATCTTCTTGTGTCAGTCCATCCAGAGGCGATAAAGCCGCGGTCTGGCATCCTGCCTCATCGGCAATGGTCTTGGCCACTTTCGGGTCCACCAGTTCTTCGAAGAAAATACACTTGATGCCGTACTCCTTTGCCATGTCGATGATCTCCCGCATTCTGGCCGCATCCGGTTCCTGGTCCGCCGATACGCCCTCGATCCCGATCTGTTCCAGACCATATGCGTGACATAAATATCCATAGGCCTCATGCGCCACCACAATATGTTTTCCTTCGTAGGGAGAAAGGGCAGCACGGTATTCCGCATCCAGTTTGTCGCATTCCTGGGAAGCAGCCTGAAAATTCTTCTCGTAGATCTCCGCGTGTTCCGGATCAGCCTTTTTCAAGGCTTCCATAATGGTGCGCATTTCGATCTTGGCATTTTCCGGACTAAGCCACACATGGGGATCAAATTCACCATGGTGGTGATGCCCCTCTTCGTCGTGATCTTCTTCATGGTCTTCGTCATGATCGATCTTCAAGAGCTCAACTTCGCAGGAGGCTTCCACGATCATCAGATCCTTATTCTGCACGCTTTGGGTAATATCTTCTGCCCAGGCCTCCATGCCGGCTCCGTTATATACGAACATGTCCGCTTCTTCCAGCACGAGCATATCCCGGGAGGACGGCTCCCAGGTATGTGGCTCCGTTCCTGAGGGTACCAGCATCAGGACTGCCACCTGATCTCCGCCCACTTTCTGGACAAAATCATATACCGGATAGATCGAGGCCACGACCTTGACCTTTCCTTGCGCTTCTTTTCCGAATCCTCTCCGGCATCCCATGCCCAAGCCGGCAATGCCTGCCATCATGCTCAGGACAAGCATGCGGGCGAGTCTTTTTTTCAGTTTTCTTGTTCGTTTCTGCAGCAATTACTTTTGCTCCTTTTTTCTTTTTGCGAATGATTCGCAATAGCAAAAGCCAGTATACTCACTATACCTATGAAATGCAAGGCTTTTTAATGAAAGTGAAACACAATTCCCAAGGCTCTTGCGATATACTGTAGGGAGTAAAACTATGGAAAAAGAACGAAAGAGGTATCTATGAAACGGGGGATCCGGTTAATCTCATTACTGACCACTTGTGCATTTTTGTGCCTGCCCGGTGTTGCTTGTAAGAAAGAAGAATCTTCTTCAGGCCCGGAAAGTTCTCAAAGTACTGTTGCCACTTCCGGCGCCACGGACACTTCCGATGCCACTTCCGATGCCGCTTCCGAAACGTCTTTCACTCCGACACCTTCGCCGGAGCCGACTTCGACTCCGACACCTGAATATACCCCGACACCTTCCCCTTCTCCCACGCCGGTTCCGGAATATGTGGAACCCATTATCGAAGGCGGCGCCGTCTGGTATAACGGTTACGTTGATCCGCGTACTGTCCGGGCCGAACTGGTTTCCAATCCGGATGACATCGCCGTACTGGTCAACAAGTACTACGCAAGTCCCGAATGGTATGTGCCGGAACTGGTATATGCCAAATATTCCGACAGCCAGCAGCTTCGTCCGGAAGCCGCCGCGGCCTGGGAAGCCATGCATGATGCATGTATGGCAGATATCGGCGAAGATCTGTATCTGATCTCCGGATACCGTTCCTGGGAGACCCAGACTTATAGTTTTAATAATGCCATCACAAGAAGAGGCCTGGATAAGACCTGCTGCAAAAATGCCTATCCGGGCCGTTCCGAGCACCCCTTGGGACTTGCTTTGGATATCAACATCAAAAGCGATCCGGAGATCCGGGATAATTTCGTCTATACTAAAGCCGGTCAGTGGGTCCTGGAACATGGCCACGAATACGGCTTCATCTGGCGTTATCCCCAGGATTATGGACATATTACCGGCTACGGTGTGGAAGGCTGGCACTTCCGCTATGTAGGTGTAGATGTAGCAACCGAGATGCACGACAACAACATTATGACGCTGGAGGAATACTACGGAAAACCGCAGATCCTTCCGACGGACTATAACGAGTAAAGGAACGACACCTATGCTGATCCACAGAGACGGGCTTTACCAGTTCTTCAATATCGGCGGCAAGAACTATAACTGCTATTGTGTGATGTACAAAGACAAAGCAGTGATGATCGATTGCGGTCCGTCCTGCGATCGGGAAGCCATTGAGAAAAACCTGCAAAAGGACTTCATTTTCGGTATCGATGCCATTATCCTGACTCATGCTCACGGAGATTCTGCCGGAAATGCCGAATACTTTTCGATGTACTTTAACTGCCCGGTCTACTGCATGAAGATCTCGGTCGACTATGTCAAAAAAGGCAGCTGCAAGCGTCCCGGGAAAGATCACCCGTATGTTAAAAAAGCCGGTGCCGCCGGCAAAGTCGTCGGACTTCTTCCGGCTTTCGTTCCCTACGAAGCATGCCAGGCCGTAGAGGCCCTGAACAGTATCAAAACCAAAGAACTTCTCGGAGAAGAAGTTTCCCTTCTTATGACCCCCGGCCACACAATGGATTCTCTCTCCCTGAAGATCGGAGACGTAGCCCTGATCGGTGATGCCGCCCAGTTCCATAAACGTGTCCTGGCGCCGGTATTTGTCGACGATGAAGAACAGCTTAGAAATACTTGGGAAACGCTTCTTTCCCAGAAATGCAAATACTATCTCTCCGCCCACGGCAGAGCCTTTTCCTTCGAAGAATGGCTCAAGCCATCGGATCAGTAGTTTTCCTGAATATATAAAGTAATGCGCTTATCTAAAGAATCCGCCACTTGTTCCGGCGTGCGGTTCTGCACGTAGTAGCTTTCGATCAAATCAATAATACTCTTTCCGGATCCCTTCAATGATCTCGTC
>CADBGD010000027.1:21057-22718 GCA_902794115.1 Oscillospiraceae bacterium | reverse complement strand
ATATGCGGATCAAAGAGTGCCATGGAGATGAGTAGACCGACAAAGAGCAGGAAAGCAAGTAAAAGCATACTTTCGAAGAAGTAGATCAGGCTCTCTGCGATTACCATCCTAAACAGTGTCTTTCTCGTCATGCCGACGGACATCATAAGGATGTATTCTTTTCTCCGGAACACGATATTGGAAATAACCGTCATGACTACATTCAGGAAGCACATCAGGCTCAGCATCGCCACATAACCGTACATGATGATCCTGACCAGATCGTTGATCGCATGGCGGGCACGGGAAAATACACCGGTATCTTCCAGCCCTTCTGTCATATACAGATTATTCTGCATATATGTCTTCATTTCCTGATAGGTCTTTCGCGGAGTATCCGAGGAAAACTGAAAGATCTCATATCCTCTGCATTCTTCCATTTCATAATAGGATAGCCGGCTCATCGGAAAATAGATCTGAAGCACCGTCTGCGGAAGATTCAGTTCCACTCCCCAATCTGCTATCTCTTTCGGGATCAGGGACATTCTGGAATAGAGGGCTTCGTTTTTCGGCTGGCCATCCGCACCAAATTGGAGCGGGAAAGGAAAACTTGCGGGAAGATTAGAAAAGACAGTAAGATCCGTCGTCGTTTTTCCATCATCGCTATAGATCACATACCGGTTATTCAGGATACATGCACTGGAACCGTATTCCAAATAAGGTTCCGGATCGATCCCGTACCGGTTGCACAGTTCCCGCCAGGCACTGTCTTCAACAAATACAAATGCCACTTCTAAGTACGCGCTTTCCAAAATTTCATTGTTCTCGTCAACCATAAACATTCCGCGGAATTCCGGCGTCAAGGTGCTTTTTTTCATTTCCAGATACATGTCTGTGGAAAATGCCATACTGCTTCGGGTCACACCGGAGAATTTGGCCAGCTCATAAAACATGGCGCGGTCATCCTGCGTAAATCCTTTCTCGTCTACATATCTTACGTAGCTGATGCCGTTTTCATCTCCTTCCTCATCCACATGGAATGTCGAAGACACGCTTCTCACCAGCATATTAGCAAAAAGGATCATCAGGATACTGGCGACGATGGAAATAACTGTTGCTCTATATCTTTTCCGGTATCGGAAATAGTTCTTCATGGAAAGGGCGCCGGCGAATCCGAACAATCTGCCCGTCAGCCGGGTAGGCAGGAACCGAAATTTTCCTTCTTCAAAATGTTCGTTGGCATGTACGGCCTCGATTGGGGCTACTTTAGAAACATGCATCATCGGAAGAAGGATCGCAACCAGGATCGTCACAAGGGAAAGAACGGCCGGGCCAACGGTATTTTGATATCCCAGCCGATAATGCAGATCAATATTCTTGGCAATAAAGTAGTTCGCGGCATTACTGCTCAGTCCCCGCAGGAAACGGAACAGAAGAACACTGGCCAGCTGGCCCAGTGCCACACCGATAGGAATGCCGATGATCGAGAAATAAAAGGCCTCGGACAGCATCAGCTCCCGAACCTGTCTTCTAGTTGCACCCACGGATTTTAAAAGGCCGATGGCCCGCATCCTCTCCGCCGAAGATGTGGAAAAGGAGTTATAGATCAGCATGACCGCCAGAAGAACGATCATTCCGATGGTCGCGCCCATTACCACACCGATGGCTCTTCTGATCCGGCT